>SKWO01000010.1 GCA_007128895.1 Gammaproteobacteria bacterium | reverse complement strand
GGCGGGAAGGGCTTGCGTGGGTGTCTGCGCACAGGACGTGCGCAGTCAAGCCCCCAGGGATGGGTTCACGGCGTCCCACGCAAGCCCTTCCCGCCGACCGGTCCCACAAAGCCCCTTCAAGGCGTCACCGCGCCACTGCCGTCCCGCTGCAGGCGATCGAGCGTCTGCCCCTCGGCGTCGAGCAGTTCGACCTCCAGCGGCATCTTGCCGAGGGCGTGGGTGGCACAGGAAAGGCACGGGTCGTAGGCGCGGATGGCGACCTCGAGGTGGTTGAGCAGCCCTTCGGTCAGCTCCTGACCGTCGAGGTGATCGAGCGCAACCTGGCGCACCGCGTCGTTCATCGCCTGATTGTTGCTGGTGGTCGAAACGATCAGGTTGGCCATCGTCACGGTATCGTGCTCGTCGACGCGGTAGTGGTGGAAGAGGGTGCCGCGCGGCGCCTCGATGACACCGACCCCCTCCTCGCGCCGCTCACCGCGGGTGACCAGATCATCACTGAGTAGATCCTCGTCGTCGAGCAGCGCGGCGATCGTCTCGGCGCTGTGCAACAGCTCGATCATCCGCGCCCAGTGGTAGGCCAGCGGTGCGTGAATCGGTCGCCCGTTGCCGATGGCGACGAAGTCGCGCCGCGCTGCCTCGGCCCGCTCGGTGTCGATAAAGTCGCAGTTGTTGATCCGCGCCAACGGGCCGACCCGGTACCAGCCCGCCTCGCTACCGAGGGCGCGCAGGTAGGGAAACTTCATGTAGGTCCACGACCGCACCTGCTCGTGGATATGGTCGTTGTAGTCGCGGTAGTCGACATGGTCGAAAATCGTATGGCCGTCGGCGTCACGCGCGCGCAGACCGCCATGGTAGAACTCGAGCGCCCCGTCGCCGCGGATCTGACCGAGGAAACCGCTCTCGTGGTAGCCGAAGCGGCTGTGCAGCGCCTGATTCTGTTCGAAGAGCTGGCGTGCCAGCGCGACGGCCGCCTCGCTCCACGTCACGACCTGGTCGATCTCACTCCGCAGTTCGTCGCGCTCGGCCACGCTCAACGACTTGTTCATGCCACCGGGAATCGCGCCGGTGCCGTGGATGCGCTTGCCGGCGGTATGGCGGATCACCTCCTGGCCGAACTTGCGCAGCAACACCCCCTGACGGGCGATCTCCGGATACTCGGTGGCGACCCCGACGATGTTACGCCGGGCAATCTCGCTGTCAAAACCAAAGAGCAGATCGGGCGAAGCGAGGTGGAAGAAGTGCAGCGCATGGGACGGCAGCATCTGACCGTAGTGCATCAGACGGCGCAGCTTCTCCGCCGGCGGGGTCAGCCGGTCGACCCCGATGATCTGGTCGACCGCTTTCGCCGCGGCGAGGTGGTGGCTGACCGGACAGATACCACACAGGCGCTGGACCAGTACCGGCAGCTCCCAGATCGGGCGCCCCTGGATGAAGCGCTCGAAGCCACGAAACTCGACGATGTGCAGCCGAACCTGGTGCAGGCGGTTGTCGTCGTCGAGCAGCAGGGTGACCTTGCCGTGGCCTTCGACCCGACTGACCGGGTCGATCGCGACGCGGCGCAGAGGCTTGTCGGTTTGGGCAGTTTCCAGAGTAGTCATGGGCGGCTCGTCAGTCGTAGTGCAGTTGGGTGTAGCTCAGGGTCGGTTCACGGCCAGCCAGCAGGTCGCTGATCGCCTGCCAGATCGCCTCGGCCGGCGGCGGGCAGCCGGGCAGGAAGTGATCGATACGGACCACCTCCTGGATCGGGTGGACCCGGTTCAGCAGCAGCGGCAACTCCGGGTCGTTGGGCACGGTGCGCGATGGGTTCTCGGTGCCAATGCCGTCGAGATAGGCCTCGGCCATGCATTCGACCAGTGGCACCCCGTTGCGCAGCGCCGGAATACCGCCGGTGATGGCGCAGGCACCGCAGGCGATCAGAACCTTGCAGTGGCGGCGAAACTCACGCAGCACCTCGACGTTCTCGGCGTTGCAGACGCCACCCTCGACGATGCCGATGTCGCACGGACCGCACTGCTTGATGTCGGTGATCGGCGAGCGGTCGAACTCGGCCACAGCGGCCAGATCGAAGAGCTTCTCGTCGATATCGAGGATCGACATGTGGCAGCCGAAGCAGCCGGCCAGCGAGGTGGTGGCGATGCGGATCTTGCTCATTGTTCGCTCTCCGGCACTCGGTTGCCAATCTCATTGATCGGCCGGTGGTCATACAGTCGCTCGCCGATCGGCACGGCGAAACCGCGGCCACGGACGATGATCGCACCGACCGGACAGACCTCGAGCGCCCGGTCACCCGGGGCAAGATCGGTGTCGGCCAGACGGCCACTGGCACTGTTGACCGCCAAGCGGGCGTGGATGCCGCGCCCGACGATGTCGAAGACGTGCTTGCCGTCGACGTCGCGGCTGGCACGCACGCACAGCGCGCAGAGGATACAGCGGTTACGCTCCAACACCACATCGGGGTGGCTGGCATCGACCTCACGCTGCGGGTAGAAGTGGGGAAAGTGCGGCTCGACCATGCCGTAGCGGTAGGCCAGTGCCTGCAACTGGCAGTTGCCGCTGCGTTCGCAGAAGGGGCAGTAGTGGTTGCCCTCGACAAAGAGCAGCTGCAGCAAGGCACGGCGCCCGGCGGCCAGCTCCTCGCTCTCGTTCTCGACCTCGAGTCCGTCGCTGGCCGGCGCGGTGCAGGCGGCGACATGGCGCCCACCGGCCTTGACCGTGCACAGCTTGCAGCTACCGTGCGGGCGAAACTCCGGGTGGTGACAGAGGTGGGCAATGTAGACGCCGGCCGCCTCCGCCGCCTGCATGATCGTCTGTCCCTCGGTGAACGGGACTGTCTGTCCGTCAATGGTGATCGTGCCGTCAGCCATGGCGCTGCTCCAGGTGGGCGTGGGCGTCGTCGCGGCCGCTCAGCGCACGCGCCTCGGCCAGCGCCGCGTCAAGGTCGAAGGCCGGCATCACGTCGTCGCCGGCCAGCCGCTCCTCGTAGTCTTCGGGGAAGCGCTCCAGGGTCTGCATGAAGGGGTTGGCCGCGGTCATGCCGAGGCCGCAGTGGCTCATCGAGCGCATCACCCCGGACAACTGCTTGAGCGGTTCAAGATCAGCGCGCCCTGCCCCACCACGGGCGATCCGCTCCAGCCCCTGGGCCAGCACACTGGTGCCGACCCGACACGGTGTGCAGAAGCCGCAGCTCTCGTGGGCGAAGAAGCGGCTGTGGTGCAGCGCCACCTCGACCATGTCGCGCCCTGGGCCGAAGACGGTGAAGGCGCCGCCGGTGGCTAGGTCCTCGAAGGCGATGCGGCGACTGAACTCGGTCTGGCCGATACAGGTACCGGAAGGGCCGCCGACCTGCACCGCGCGGGCACCGCTGCCGCCACACGCCTCGAGCACCTCGGCGACGGTGACGCCGAAAGGAAACTCGTAGATGCCAGGACGGGCACAGTCGCCAGCGACGCTGAGCAGCTTGGTTCCGGTCGATTCGGCGGTGCCACAGGCGCAAAACCAGTCGCCACCATGGGCGGCGATCGCCCCGGCGGCGGCAAAGCTCTCGACGTTATCGACCACCGTCGGCAGACCGAGATAACCGCTGACCACCGGAAAGGGCGGACGGATGCGCGGCGTGCCGCGGTGGCCCTCAAGCGATTCGATCATCGCCGACTCCTCGCCGCAGATATAGGCACCGGCGCCGAGGTGGATCTCGATATCAAAGTCGAACCCCTCCGCGCCGAGGATCGCCTTGCCGAGCAGCCCCTGCCGGCGACGTTCGGCGAGCACCGCCTCGAGTGGCTCACGCAGAAAGGCATACTCGCCCCGCAGATAGACCAGACCGCGTCGGGCGCCGATGACCCGGGCGCAAACGGTCATCCCTTCGAAGACCAGATCTGGCTGGGTATGCAGCAACACACGGTCCTTGAAGGTACCGGGTTCGCCCTCGTCGGCGTTGCAGGCGACGACACGCTCGTCGGCCTCCGCCTGGCGGCAGAAGCCCCACTTGCGTGCGGTCGGGAAGCCAGCACCGCCACGGCCGCGCAGGCCGGCACGCTCGACCTCGGCCAGGGTCGCCTCGGCGCCGCGCTCGAGCACGGCACGCACCCCGTCGCCAGACTGGATCGGCCCCGCCAAAAGAAGGTCACGGCGGTGGATATTGTCGGCCACGTCGAAGAGTTCCTGCGGCCACTCGTCGACCGGCACACCGAGCTTGACCAGACCGGCGATGGTCTCGATCCGCATCGGCCCGAGGCCGCTCAGCGGCCGGCCATTGACCAGCCCGGCCGGCCCTTGGTCGCAGAGGCCGGTGCAGGCGGTATCCTCGATCGTCACCCGGCCGTCCGCCGACGGCACGCCGCGCTCGACGCCCAGGGCAGCACAGAGCTGCTCGACCAGCGCCTCGCGCCCGAGCATACGGTCGGTGTAACCATCGCTGAACAGAAAGTGGTAGTGGCCACGTGCCGTGGCGCTGAGGTGGCTGTAGAAGGTCGCCACCCCCTCAACCTGGACACGCGCCAGACCCAACCGCTGAGCCAGACCATCAAGCGCCGCCGCCGGCACATGGTGCAGCGCGGCCTGCACATCACGCAGGATCTGGACCAGGCGGTGGGGGTCGTCGCCATGCCGCGCGGCGACCTCCCCGACCCGCAGCACTACCCCTTCGTCGTCAAGCGACTCCATCGGCCTCTCCTTGTCGTATCACCCTTCTGACACTAGTCGATCAATCGGACAATTGCAATCGTGCAACCTGCACGTTGCACGCCGATGACACCGCTCGCCGACGCCATCAAACCCCTTACAAATCGCCTCGGACTTCGTTACCATCAGAAGGAGACATCAGATGGCAAGGAAACAGCATGGCACCCCCCAATCGCGAGACCTGGAACCACGGCTACATCGGCTCCGACACCAGCACCCTGAAGCACTCCCTGCTCAACCGTCTGGTCTACACCGTCGGCAAGGACTCCTTCTCCGCCTCGCCGCGCGACTGGTTCTTCAGTACCGCGCTGGCCACCCGCGACCGCCTCGCCGAGCGCTGGATGGAGACAATGCGCACCTACCACCGCCAGGACGTCAAGCGGGTCTACTACCTCTCGCTGGAATTTCTCATGGGGCGCGCCCTCACCAACAGTCTGATGAACCTCGACATCTATGACGAGAGCCGGGAGGCACTCGATCAGGTCGGCATCGACCTCGGCGAGGTGATCGAGCAGGAGACCGATGCCGCCCTCGGCAACGGTGGCCTCGGTCGGTTGGCCGCCTGCTTCCTCGACTCGATGGCCACCCTGCGCCTGCCGGGCTACGGCTACGGCATCCGCTACGAGTACGGCATGTTCACCCAGACCTTCGAAAACGGTCGTCAGGTCGAGCACCCGGAGAACTGGCTGCGCTACGGCAATCCATGGGAGTTCGCTCGTGACGACATCCTCTTCCCGGTCAAGTTCTATGGCCGTACCGTCTCCTACCGCGACGGCCAGGGGGTCATGCGTCACCACTGGGTCGATACCGACCAGGTCATGGCGATGGCCTACGACACGCCGATCCCCGGCTACTGGACCAACACGGTCAACAACATGCGGCTGTGGTCGGCCAAGTCGACGCGCGATTTCGACCTCAAGTTCTTCAACGAGGGCGACTACATCAAGGCCGTCGAGAGCAAGAACGAGTCGGAGAATATCTCCCGCGTGCTCTACCCCAACGACGCCATCAGCAGCGGGCGCGAGCTGCGCCTGCGTCAGGAGTACTTCTTCGTCAGCGCCACCCTGCAGGACATTCTGCAGCGCTTCATGCGCAAGCACGGCGACCTCGCCCTGCTGCCGGAGAAGGTCGCCATCCAGCTCAACGACACCCACCCGGCGCTGGCGATCCCCGAGCTGATGCGCATCCTGCTGGATGAGCACTTCCTCGAGTGGGAGACCGCCTGGGACCTCACGCGCCGTACCTTCGCCTACACCAACCACACGCTGATGCCGGAGGCGCTGGAGACCTGGCCGATCGGCATGCTCGGCGCCATGTTGCCACGCCACCTGGAGCTGATCTTCGAGATCAACCACCGCTTCCTCACCGCGGTCATGCACCGCTACCCCGGTGATGGCGAACGGCTGCGGCGCATGTCGCTGATCGACGAAGAGGGTGACAAGCGGGTGCGCATGGCCCATCTGGCCATCGTTGGCAGCCACAAGGTCAATGGCGTCGCCGCGCTGCATACCGAACTGATGCAACAGACCATCTTCCGCGACTTCGCCGAGCTGTGGCCGGAGCGCTTCGTCAACATCACCAACGGCGTCACACCGCGCCGCTGGCTGCGCCACGCCAACCCGGGGCTGGCCGACCTGATCAGCTCGAAGATCCGCCACGGCTGGACGCTGCAGCTCGACCAGCTCGAACGGCTGCGCGAGCACGCCGACGACAAGCCCTTTCTCGACGCCTTCCGGGCCATCAAGCTGGAGAACAAGCAGCGCCTCGCCGAGTACATCGACCGCACCCTGCACGTACGCATCAATCCGGAGAGCCTGTTCGACGTACAGATCAAGCGCATCCACGAGTACAAGCGCCAGCTGCTCAACATCCTCCACGTGATCGCCTTCTATAACCGTATCCGTGAAGGGCGTCAGGGCGACATGGCGCCGCGCACGGTGATTTTTGCCGGCAAGGCAGCCCCCGGCTACGAGCGGGCCAAGCTGATCATCAAGCTGATCAACGATGTGGCCGAGACGATCAACTACGACCCACTGGTTGGCGACCAGCTCAAGGTCGTCTTCATCCCCAACTACAGCGTCTCACTGGCCGAACGGATCATCCCGGCCGCCGACCTCTCGGAGCAGATCTCGACCGCCGGCACCGAAGCCTCCGGCACCGGAAACATGAAGCTGGCGCTCAACGGGGCGCTGACCATCGGCACGCTGGACGGCGCCAACATCGAGATCCGTGATGCCGTGGGCGAGGAGAACATCTTCATCTTTGGCATGGATGCCGAGGGAGTGCAGAATCTGCAGCGCAGCGGCTACCGCCCACGCGAACACGCCGAGCAGAACCCGGAGCTCAGCCAGGCACTGCAGATGCTGCGCAACGGCTTCTTCTCACCGGCCGAACCGGAGCGCTACCGAGGTTTCATCGACGGCCTGCTCGACCACGACCAGTACATGGTTCTGGCCGACTTCACCGACTATGTCGCCTGCCAGGAACGGGTGGACGCCCTGTTCCGCAAACCGCGCGAGTGGGGCCACAAGGCGCTGCTCAATGTCGCCGGCATGGGGCGCTTCTCGTCCGACCGCACCATTGCCGAATATGCCGAGAAGATCTGGCAGATCAGTCCGGTCGAACACGAGTGATCAGCAGATGATCGTTCCGGGCAGGGTCGACGGTGGGCGAGGCGGGGCGGTCTTCGGCTCAAAGTAGAGGCAGCTGAAGCCAGAGGCGTTACGCACGCTGAGACAGGGCAGAAAACGCCCCTTGAAGCCGAGCGCCTCACAGCCGTAAGGGAAACGCTCATCCCAGGTGATATAGAAGTGGCGGCAGTTGTGGCAATGCACCCCGGACGTCGCCGACTCACCGGTCATGGCGGCTCACTCGCTGGCAGCGGCGTCGTCACCGTGGCGGCGAACCAGCGCCTGATCGACCTCGGCCGTGATCGCATCGAGCGCAGCCAGCGGGTCAGCCACCGCCGTCACCGGGCGCCCGATGACCAGATAGTCCGACCCGCTCAGGATCGCATCCCCCGGTGTCATCACCCGCACCTGATCATCGGCGCCAGCACCGACTGGGCGAATCCCCGGCGTCACCAGACAGAAGGCCTGGTTCAAGTTGCGCCGCAGCAGGCGTACCTCGCGCGGTGAGCAGACCACGCCATCCATGCCGCTGCGGTGCGCCAGCCGAGCCAAGCGCACCACACTGTCACCGGCACTGTCTTCCAACCCGATTTCACGCAGATCGCCCTCCCCCAGGCTGGTGAGGATGGTCACCGCGAGCAGGATCGGCGGCCGCTCGGCATGGGCGACCGCCTCCCGCGCCGCCTCCATCATGCGCCGGCCACCCAGCGCATGGACATTGACCATCCAGACGCCCAGATCCGCCGCCGCCCGGCAGGCACCGGCCACCGTGTTGGGGATGTCGTGATACTTGAGATCGAGAAAGAGGTCAAAGCCCTTGCCGATCAGCTGCTCCACCAGTGCCGGACCGCCGCGGGTAAAGAGCTCCTTGCCGACCTTGACCCGGCAGCGGGACGGGTCGAGCCGGTCGGCCAGCGCCAGTGCCGAGGCCGCATCCGGGTAGTCGAGTGCCACGATGACACGGGGACCAGTGGCCTGCTGCACGGTGACGCCGCTCATAGTGCCGTTGCGTACCGGCGCAGGTAATCACGAAAGCCGTCACCCAGCTCCTCGTGCTGCAGACCGAACTCGACGGTTGCCTTCAGATAGCCCAGCTTGTCACCGCAGTCGTAGCGCTTGCCCTCGAACTCGTAGGCCAGCACCTCCTCCTCCTTGAGCAGCATGGCGATCGCATCGGTCAGCTGGATCTCGCCACCGGCACCACGCGGCGTCTCTTCGAGGCGATCGAAGATGCGCGGGGTCAGGATATAGCGGCCAACCACACCCAGGGTGGAAGGTGCATCGGCCGGCGCCGGCTTTTCGACGATATCGCGCACCCGGCTCAGGCGCGGCTGCCAGCTCTCGGCATCGACAATGCCGTAGCGGTCGGTATGCTCTGGCGCCACGGTCTGCACCGCCAGCAGACTGCTGCCATGGGTATTGAAGGCGTCGACCATCTGGCCGGTGCAACCGCGCCCATCGGGGTTATGCATCAGGTCGTCGGCCAGCAGCACGGCAAAAGGCTCGTTGCCGACCACCGGGCGGGCGCAGAGGACGGCGTGGCCCAGGCCCAGGGTGACCGCCTGGCGGATATAGATGCAGGTGACGTGGTCGGGGATAATGCTGCGCACGATCTCGAGCAACTGGTTCTTGCCGCGCTCCTCGAGCTCGGCCTCCAGTTCGTATGCCTTGTCGAAGTGGTCCGGAATCGAGCGCTTGTTGCGCCCGGTAATGAAGATCATCTGGGTAATGCCGGCCTCGACCGCCTCCTCCACTGCATACTGGATCAGTGGCTTGTCGACGATCGGCAGCATCTCCTTGGGGTTGGCCTTGGTCGCCGGGAGAAACCGGGTACCGAGTCCGGCGACTGGAAAGACCGCCTTGTTGATCAGGTTCTTGCTCTTCATGAAGGACGCCTGTTCAGCTTGTATTCTGAGGTTGCTCGTCGCTACTTTACCCGATGCCGGCGAGGCTGTCGAACCAGCCGACTCGGGAAGCGCTAGCTCAGCCGGGCGCGCAGCCGATGATGTGCCTGACTCAGTATCTGACTGATGCGCGACTCCGTCACGCCCAGCACCGCACCGATCTCCTTCAGGTTGAGCTCCTCATCGTAGTAGAGCGCCACCACCAGCCGCTCGCGCTCTGGCAGTCGATCGATCTCCCCGGCCAGCCGGTCCCGAAACTGATCACGCTCGGTCTCACCCTCCGGTCCCGGCCCTTCGTCGGCACGGTTGCGCACCCCTTCGGGACCGTCGCTATCATCGCTCATATCGGAGAAGCTGAACATGCGGCAGCTGCTGCTCTCCTGCAGGATCTGCCAGTACTCGTCGAGGCTGATCCCCAAGGCCTCGGCCACCTCACTGTCACGCGCCTCGCGTCCGTGTTCGGCCTCGACCCGGCGGATCGCCTCGGCCAATTCACGACTGCGCCGATGAACCGACTTCGGCGCCCAGTCATTGCGCCGCAGTTCATCCAGCATGGCGCCGCGCACGCGGATCGTGGCGTAGGTCTCGAAGGCCGCCCCCTGTGAGGCATCGTACTGACGGGCGGCATCGATCAGCCCGACCATGCCGGCCTGGATCAGATCATCGACTGCCACGCTTGGCGGCAGCCGCGCCACCAGGTGGTAGGCGATCCGCTTGACCAGTACTCCGTGACGATCGACCAGTTCGGCCAGTTCATCCTGGCTCTTGCGCGCGTACATGGACCCTACCTGTGGTGGGATGGGTAAGCGGGCGGGCCAGCCCGCTCACGCATAATAATCAATCAGCCCATCCTTGACTATCCGCAGCGGTCGGGCCAGCTCCTCCTCTTCGGTGCTCTCCCCACCGTTACCCGGCTGGTGCCCGGCGGCGGCAGCACCCTCGCCACGACTGCCAGGCTGATCACGCCCGGCCAACGACTGTTGCGAGACGCCGAATTCGCCCAAGGTCAACCCCTGGCCGGCCAGCAGCTCGCGCAACCTCGGCTGAGCCTGTTCCAGCGCCTCCCGGGTGACCGCATGCTGGGCGTTGAAATTGACGTTGACCACATCACGCTCGACACTGACCCGGATATCCAGCGGGCCGAGATGGCGTGGATTGAGCTGGATCTGCACCTGCTGGATCTTCTGCCCGACCATCCAGACCAGACGTTCACCGACCGCTTGTCCCCACTGCGGCTGGCCTGGGGGCACGGTGATCGGCGCAGCCAATTGCGCTTGCGCCGCTGCCGGGGTGGACGGCAAGAGCTGCGCACCAAACCCGCGCGTCTGCCCTTCACCCTGCTGGCCCGCCGACTGCCCCTCACCGCCGGTGGCAGTCGCGCGAGCGGCCGCCACGGCATCCGCCACGACGACACCCACCCCACGCCCCTGCGCAGCCGGCAACTCACGCTTCTCCCCGACCCCTGGCCGCTCGGACAGCTCGGGGCGCGCGGCCAGTTCGAGGCGCCGTTCCTCACCCCGATCACCTTCCGCGCGCGTTACCCGCAGCCCCCGAAGCACAGCTTCATCCTCGGACGGCCGCAGCTCGGCCAGCCGCTGCAACATAGCCGCACGATCACCCGCCCCATGGGCCAGATAATCGGCCATCACTGCCACGGCACCACCCCCAGTGGCCAGTGACTTCAGCTGGGTCAGCGCCGCCGCTGGGTCGTCCGGCAAGCCGTGCAGCAAGGCCAGCAACGCCTGCATCTCCTCGTCAGGAAGTACTTCCACCAGCTCGGTCAGACGCACCTTCAGCTCAGGCGGCAGCTGCTCGCCCAGTTTCGGCGGCAAGGCCTCGCCGACCGCGGCAAGTCGCTGTTCAAGATCGACCGGCGCTTCACTCGGCCGCCCGGAGGCACCACCCTCCGACCGAGCGGACGTGGATGGGGCTCGCTGCGTGAAGCCGGCAAAGAGGGCCGAGAACTCACCCGACGCGCCCTCACTGGCGCCCGGTTCACGCCCCCTGGCCGGGGCCGGTGCGGCGCTCATCGGGCTGCGTTCGGCCATGAACATCTGCATGATCTGGGACATCGCCTTCTCCATCACTGTGCGATTGATCGCTTTGCAATGGAAATCAGCAAGGAATGTGCCAGACCGCCGACTCAATCGTTCGCGTGGTGGCGAGTCGCGTGCTCGTCGGTCTCGCGCTGCTCGCGCCGTTCCGCCTCGTGCCGGGCGGCTTGCCGATACTGCTCGGCCAATCGGTCGTAGGTGGCGCTGTTGCGCCGCGCCAGCATCCAGAGCTGGCGCTGCTGGGTGCACGCCTCCTCGGCGCGCCGAATCGCCTCGACCTGCTGCAACTGCGCCTCATCGAGCCGCTCGAGAAAGCGCTGGTGGTCCCTGAGCCGATTGACCCCCATTCCCTGCCGCCCATTCTCGATCAGGCGCTGAGCATACTCCTGGCGAAAACCGCTCAGCCCCTCCATGCGACCACGCTGCTCCTGCAGTTGGCGCAGCGCATCGGCCATGGCACGTGCCGCGGCCTGCTCACGCTTGTCGGCAAGTCGCTGCAGGGTCTCCATCGATCGCTTGCGTGCCATGGAGGATTACCAGAGCGTCCTGAGGTCGTGCAGGCTCTGCTCCAGCGTCACCTGCCGACCGATATCCTGACGCAGAAAGTCGAGCATCCCCGGCATACGCGCAATCGACTCATCGATCACCGGATCACTCCCCGCCGCATAGGCGCCGATGTTGATCAGGTCACGGTTCTGCTGGTAGCTCGACCAGACCCGCCGAAAACGTCGCGCCGCCTCCAGGTGGTCCGGGTCGGCGATCTCGTTCATCACCCGACTGATCGAGGCCTCGATATCGATCGCCGGGAAGTGGCCCGACTCGGCCAGGTCGCGCGACAGAACAATGTGGCCATCGAGGATGGCGCGGGCCGAATCGGCGATCGGGTCCTGCTGATCGTCCCCTTCGGTCAACACCGTATAAAAGGCCGTGATCGACCCGCCACCAACCGCACCGTTGCCGGCCCGCTCCACCAGCTGCGGCAGCCGGGCAAAGACCGAAGGCGGATAGCCCTTGGTAGCGGGCGGCTCGCCGATGGCCAGCCCGATCTCCCGCTGCGCCTGGGCGTAGCGGGTCAACGAGTCCATCAGCAGCAAGACGTTGTGGCCACGATCACGGAAGTACTCGGCAATGCTGGTGGCCAGCGAAGCGCCGTGCATGCGCATCACCGGCGTGTGGTCGGCCGGCACGGCAACGACGACGGCGCGGGCCAGCCCCTCCGGCCCGAGGATGTTGTCGATGAACTCCTTGACCTCACGGCCACGCTCACCGATCAGCCCCACCACCACCACATCGGCGGTGGTGTAGCGGGTCATCATACCGAGCAGAACGCTCTTGCCGACGCCGCTGCCGGCAAACAACCCCATGCGCTGGCCTCGCCCGACGGTCAGCATGGCATTGATGGCACGCACACCGACATCAAGTGGCATCTCAATCGGCTGACGTTCGAGCGGATTGATCGGATGGCCGGAGAGCGGCATGCGGTCGTACAAATGGGGCAGCGGTCGCCCATCGAGCGGTCGCCCGGCCCCGTCCAGCACCCGCCCGAGCAGCGCCTCACCGACCGCGGCCTCATACATCTGGCCGGTCGGCACGATACGGGCGTTGGGCCCGATGCCGTGGATCGGACCGGTCGGCATCAGGTAGAGGCGATCACCGGCAAAGCCGACGACCTCGGCCTCGACCGGCTGGGCGCCACTGCTCCCCTGAACAAAGCAACGTGCCCCGACATCGAGCTCGCAGCCGACCGCCTCCATGGTCAGCCCCACCATGCGCACCAGCCGCCCCTCGGCCAGCAGTGCCGGTGGCTCCTGCAGCCGTTCGCGCCGCCCGGAGAGTCGGCCGGCCCAGCGCTGCGCCCGCTTGCGGTCAGGCTGACTGTCCATCGCCCTCACGCTCGCCGCCGAGCAGGTTGGCGACAATCGCCGTCAAGCGCCGCTCCACCGTCGCATCGACAGAGGAGATCTCACTGCTCAGACGGCACCCCCCCCGAGTCAGGCCAGGCTCTTCACGAATCGACCAGTGGCGCTCCTCACTCGACGACGCCTCACCGAACGCGTCACGCACCAGCTTGGCATCGTCAGGGTGCAGGTGGATCGTGACCTGACGCACCGCTGAAGGCAGTGCGTTCATCGCCTCGCGCGCTACAGCCACCACTTGGCCGGGATCGGCATGCAGCTCGCGCCGAACCAGTTGCCGTGCAATGGTGATCGCCAACTCGCTCAACTCCTCCTCGACCACCGCATCGAGCTCGCGAAACGGCTCGGTGAAGGCGCCGAGGATCTGGTCCAGACGGTGCAGACGGGCATCGAGCTCCTTCTTGCCCGCCGCCAGCCCCTCGGCAAAACCGGCTTCATGGCCCTCCTGGTGGCCGGCCTCGACCCCTTCCGCATGGCCGCGTTGGCGCCCCTCCTCCAGCCCTTGGTCGGTGCCTTCGCGCAGCCCGCGTGCGAAGCCCTCCTCATAGGCCTGACGCTCGATCGCCTCGATCTCGGCGGCCGTCGGCAGATCCGGTGGCTCCGGCGCCTCAACCGACTCCGGCTCGTCGAACGCCTCCGCGTCCAACAGCGGCAACTCCCAGCGCTCGTACGCGGTCAGCCGCTCCGCCGGCACGACCCGGCCACCCTTAGACATACTCCTCGCCCGCGCCGCCCAGCGAAATCTCGCCCGACTCGGACAGGCGGCGAGCGATCGCCAGGATCTCCTTCTGCGCCCCCTCGACATCGCTCAGACGCACCGGCCCCTTCGCCTCCAGGTCGTCGCGCAGCATCTCGCCGGCACGCTTGGACATGTTGCGGAAGACCTTCTCCTTGACCTGCTCGTCGGCCCCCTTGAGCGCCGTGATCAGGGTCTCGGATTCCACCTCGCGCAGCAGCGTCTGCATGCTGCGATCGTCGATCTCGCCCAGGTTGGCGAAGACGAACATCAGATCCTCGATCTTCTCGGCCAGTTCGGCGTCGGTCTCCTTGACGTACTCGATCAACTCGCCTTCGATCGCCGTATCGAGGAAGTTGAGCAGGTCGGCCGCCGTCTTCACCCCGCCGATGGTCGACGACTTGATGTTGTCGGACTGACCGGAGAACTGCTGTTCGAGGATGTCGTCGAGCTCGTGCAGCGCACTGGGCTGGATACCGTCGAGGGTGGCGATGCGCATCAGGATATCGGGACGCATCTTGTCCGGCAGGGCCGAGAGCACATTGGCGGCCTGATCCGACTCCAGATGGGAGAGCACAATGGCGATGATCTGCGGGTGCTCGAGGCGGATGACCTCGGCGATCGCGCGCGGGTCCATCCACTTGAGCGTCTCCAGCCCCTTGGAGGAGCGCCCAAGCAGGATCCGGTCGATCAGGCCGGCCGCCTTGTCGCCGCCGAGCGCCTCGGTCAGGATGCTGCGCAGGTAGTCCTCGGAGCCAACCCCAAGGCTGGTATGCACACCGGCGGCATCGAGAAAGGCCTCCAGCACATCGTTGACCATCTTGCGCGAGATCGGCCCGATCGACGCCATCGCCTCACCGATGCGCTGCACCTCCTTGGGATTGAGGTGCTTGAGCAGGGTCGCCGCGTCCTGTTCGCCGAGCGTCATCAGCAGGATCGCCGAACGCTCCGACCCGTTGAGCACCTTCTCTTCCTTGACCGCCTGTTCCGCCATGCCGCTGCTGCTCCCCTACTCTTCCTGCAGCCAGGTGCGAACCACCTGGGCCACCTTCTTGGGATCCTGCGTGACGATCTCCTTGGTCGCCTTGAGATACTCCTCGTACGGATCGTACTCCGGCTCCTTGCGGCGACGCATCGCGGCGGCGGCAGTCCCCCCTTCTGCGCCTCCGCTCAGGGTCACCTGATCGTCCTCCAGCGGCTCACCGTCCGGTCCGAGCGCGCGGCCTTCACCACCGGCCCCTCGGCTACTGCCGGCACCCGCCTCGGCGGGCGGCGCCGGCGGCGCCAGGATGCCACGGATCAGTGGCCGCAGTACGCCCAGGGCCACCACCAGCACCACGATCAGCGCAAAGAGCCCCTTGAGTACCTCGTGGAACCACGGCTGCTGGTAGATAGGCACGCTGAACGGCTCGGCCTCTTCGAGGGCGAAGGAGGCGTTGATCACGCTGACCGTGTCGCCACGTCGCGGATCAAAGCCGACCGCATCCCGGACCAGCGCGGTAATCCGCTCGATCTCGGCGGCATCCCGCGGCTGCCGCTGGAGCTGCCCCTCCTCGTCGAGCACGGCGTGATCGTCGACCACCACAGCGACCGAGAGACGCCGTACCGTGCCGCTGGCCAGACGGGTATGGCTGATCGTCTTGTCCAGCTCGAAATTGCGCGTGGCGCGGTTGAGGCTGCGTTCCGTACCGCCACTGCCAAGCACACCGGCACCGTCGGCCGCCACCTCCGGCGCCACACCGGCCGCCGGCGGCTCATTCGAGAGCGCGCCCGGGATACCGCCCGGCGCCCGTCCGGTCGACCGTTCCTCTTCGATCTGCTCGCTGCGCAGCGCCGGCATATCCGGATTGAACAGCTCCTGGGTCTTCTCCGTCTCGGAAAAGTCGATATCGGCGACCACCTGGGCGCGCACCCCCTGCGCCCCGACGACCGGCGCCAGAATGTGTTCGATACGCGCAATGAAATTCTGTTCGAGGCGACGTGCGTACTCGAACTGAAACTCGTTGCGGCCGATGCTCGGATCACGGTCGCGATTGCCGGTCAGCAGGCGGCCGTGCTGGTCGACCACGGTCACCTGCTCCGGCTCCATCTCGGGAATCGAGGCAGCCACCAGATGGATGATCGCATCCACCTGCTCATGGCTCAGCCCGCGCCCTTGAGAGAGGTGGACCAGCACCGACGCACTCGGCTTCTGGCGATCACGCACAAAGACCGTCTGGCGTGGCAGGGCGAGGTGGACCCGAGCGCTCTCCACGCCGCGCAACGTCATCACGGAGCGGGCCAGCTCCCCCTCGATCGCCCGGTGGTAGCGCGCCGTCTCCATGAACTGGCTGACACCAAATCCCTGATCGGTATCCAGCAACTCGAACCCCCGGGCGCCCCCCTGCGGCAGCCCTTGGGCGGCCAGTTGCAGGCGCGTCTCGTGGACATGGCGGGCCGGCACCATGATCTGGCCACTGCGCTCATCCAGACGGTAGGGCACATTGGCCGCGCGCAGGGCCTCGACCACTTGCGCGGCATCCCGCTCCGGCATGTTGCCAAAAAGCAAGGCATAGGAAGGCTGGCGCGCCCACAGCACCACCGCCACGATCACCGCGATCGAGGCCGCCACGGCGACCAGCAGCGCCGCCTGGCGTCCGGGCGGCAAGGTCAGAAAGCGGTCCAGTGCGTTCTGCGGCTGCTGACCGGTCTCATCGACGCCTTGCGCCTGCGCTTGTGGGATCGCCTGTTCCATGCCTCAATCCACTCCCATCATACCGGCATGTTCATGATTTCTTTGTACGCTTCAACCAGTTTATTGCGTACCTGCAGGGTGGCCTGGAAGGCGACACTGGCCTTTTCCGAGGCAATCATCACCTGCGGCAGGCTGACGTTGGGGTCGCCCAGTTCGAGCGCCGTGCGCAGCGTATCGGACTCCTGCTGCAGCTCGTTGACCCGCGCTACCGACTGCTTCAGCAGCTCGGCAAAGTTACCGGCTGCGGTGGGGTCGGCCGCCGTCGGCGCCGCTGCGGGCGGTGTCGCACCGCCCGCCTGCGCCTGCAGGCTGCGCATCTGCGCCAACACCTGCTGAATCGCCATGTTGTCACTCATCGCCGTGAACTCCGTTGCTCATCGTCCATTGTCCCCGGGCAGCTCGATGCCCGCCTCGCGCATCCGCGCCAGCTTGTAACGCAGGGTGCGCGGACTCAGTCCCAGTCGTTCCGCAGTCTCCTTGCGGCTGCCGCGGGTCGCCTGCAGCGCCTCCAGAATCAGGCGCCACTCATGGCTCTTCACATCGTCCATCAAGCCACCCTCTTCGACCGCCGCCGCCGGCACCTCGGCTGGCGGGGCCACGGCGGGGACAGCCACCGGGGCAACCGCAGCGGGCGCGACTGCCGCTACCTGACGCTCGAAGCGCAGATCGGCCAGGCCGATCGTCTGGCCCGGCTGCAGGATCAGCGCCCGCTGCACCAGGTTGTCGAGCTCGCGCACATTGCCGGGCCAAGGGTGGGCCAGCAGCGCCTGCTGCGCAGTGGCATCAAAGCGAGGCACCGGCCGACCGCTGTCGCGCACCTGGCGGGCGGCGAGAAAGTGGGCCAGCGGCACGATATCGGCCGGGCGCTCACGCAGCGACGGCATGTGCAGCGGAAAGACATTGAGGCGGTAGTAGAGGTCCTCACGGAAGCTCCCCGCTGCCACCTCGGTCGGCATGTTGCGGTTGGAGGTCGCCACCACCCGCACATCGAGCGGAATCGTCTTCTGCGCCCCCAGCCGCTCCACCTCGCGCTCCTGCAGCACGCGCAGCAGCTTGGCCTGCAGGGCGAGCGGCATCTCCGATATCTCGTCGAGCAGCAGCGTGCCATTCTGTGCCTGCTCGAACTTGCCCGGGGAGGCCTTGTAGGCGCCGGTGAAGGCGCCCTTCTCGTAGCCGAACAGGGTCGCCTCGAGCATGTTGTCCGGGATCGCCGCACAGTTGATCGCCACAAACGGCCCCTGACTGCGCGCCGAGTTGCGATGGATGAAGCGCGCCAGCACCTCCTTGCCGGTGCCCGACTCACCGGTCACCAGCACGGTGGCATCGCTCATCGCCACCCGCCGAGCCAGATCGGCCAGCTCGCGCGAGCGCGGATCCTCCGCCACCATGTTGCCATCGTCGGCCTCGCGGCGCAGCACGTGGCGATCGACCGTATCCAGCAGCACCTGCGCCTCGAACGGCTTGGCCAGGTAGTCGCAAGCCCCGTCCTGCATCGCCTCGACCGCACGCGGGATGGAACCGAAGGCGGTCATCAGCAGGACCGGCAGATCGGGATGGCCGGTGCGCAGACGGCGCAGCAGTTCGTGGCCATCCATGCGCGGCATCTGCACATCGCTGATCACCAGACCGAAGGGTCGGCTGGCCAGCGCCTCGAGCGCAGCCACACCATCGGCCACGGCCACCACACCGTAGCCCGCCAGCGACAGGGTGTCGCTGAGCGCCTCGGTCAGGGCCGGATCGTCTTCAACGATGAGGATGCTTGGCTGTTCCATGGGCTCCTGCTCAATCGCTCGCCGATGTTGGGGTCCACAGCGGTAGCCGCACAATGAAGCGGCTGCCGCCCTCGCTGCGCGGCTCGTACCAGGCGTCGCCGTGGTGGGAGCGAGCCACCGCGCGCACCACCGCCAGACCAAGACCGGTCCCGCCCTGGCGAGTGGTGAAAAAGGGCTCGAAGAGCCGCTCGACATGGGCCGGATCGACGCCTGGGCCGTTGTCCTCGACCCGGATATCGATCCCCTCGCCAGCCGCCAGCGTCACCCGCTCAACGCGGACCTCGACCCGCTCGGCAACCTGCAGACCATTGGTCACCAGGTTGTGCAGACTGCTCTGCAGCAGCTCGCCGTTGCCGAGCACCTGCGCCCCGCCATCCGGGATATGGAAGGCCACCCGCTCGGCACCCTCCGGCTGCAGCGCCACTTGCTGGCGCAGCGCCTCCAGCAGATCACCGAGTACGACGGGCGCCCGACCACCGCCACCCCCACGGGCGAAGACCAGCATGTCGTTGACCAGCCGCTCCAAGTGGCGCATCTGGTTGACCAGTCGGTCGGCCACGCGCAACCGCTCCTCATCCCCCAGCCCCTGGCGCTGAAGGTGCGAGCAATAGAGTAGCGCCGAAGCGATCGGCGTGCGGATCTGGTGCGCCAGCGAGGAGGCCATCTGCCCCATCTCACCCAGCCGCTTCTGCCGCTCGAGCAGTGCCTGCAGGCGCCGGTTCTCGGTCACCTCGACCAGCAGCACGATCTGGCTTGCCTCGCCCCCGAGCGGGCATGTCGAGATATTGACGCGTCGACCATCGGCCAGAGAGACATCCGGCCCATCGTCGGGGCGCGGCATGAAGGCACGCCCGATCACAGCACGCCAGGCGGCGCCGTTGAGCGGCTCGCCGAGCAGATCGCGCGCGGCCGGATTGGACGACTGCACCGTACCGCTACCGTCGATCACCACCACGCCGGCCGGCAGCGCGTCCAGCAGCGCATCGTGGCGGCGCGCCAGCCGCTCGCGCTGCTCCGCCTCGCTGCGGCGATCCTCGTGCGCCTGATGCAGCTCGTGCTGCAGCGTCTCGATCTGCGCCTGCAGTTCGGCATAGCTGTGGATCAGGTCGTCCGAGAGCTGATTGAAGTGGGCAAAGGCTTGAGCCAATTGCCCCATATCGGCGATCGACGGCTGATTCATCTGTGCGCGCGGCTCCTCCGTCATGCTTCTGGCGACCTCTACTGAACTCCCAGAGCTAAAGCAACGGTCATGCCAAAACACAACACACTGATTGAAAAGGAGGCAGCGCCACCTGTGCGACGCGTCCGTCAAAATATCAGCGTTGCATGCCGAACTTGCGCATCTTCTCCACCAGGGTCGTTCGACGCACACCCAGCAGCTGGGCTGCCTGAGCGACCACACCACCGGCCTGCTCCAGCGCCTGCCGGATCAGTGACGACTCGATCGAGGCCAGATGGCTCTTCAGGTCGAGGCCACCCACCGGCAACAGGGCCGCCCCCTCATCCGCAACCACGCCGCCTACCGGGTCGGTATCGGCCGTGGCCAGACGCAGCCGTTCCGGCAGCTCGGCGGGGGTGATCTGCCCCCCCGGGTGCATGATGGTGAGCCGCTCGATGACGTTACCCAGCTCACGCACATTACCCGGCCAATCATAGGCCGCCAACGCGGCGCGCGCCGCGCCATCCAGCGTCACAGGCTGATAACCGCGCCGATGCATCTCACGACTCCAGACCTCGATCAGCTCAGGGATGTCACCACGCCGCTCGCGCAACGGCGGTACCTCGATCGGAAAGACATTGAGGCGGTAGTAGAGGTCTTCGCGAAAGAGCCCTTCCTCAATCAGCGCCTCAAGGTTGCGGTGGGTCGCGGCAATGATGCGCACATCGGTGGGCAGCGAACGGTTGCTGCCGACCCGCTCGAAGACCCGCTCCTGGATCACGCGCAGCAGTTTGACCTGCATCGGCAAAGGCATGTCGCCGATCTCATCGAGGAAGAGCGTCCCGCCCTCGGCCAGCTCAAAGCGGCCCTGGCGGGTGGTAAAGGCCCCGGTAAAGGCCCCCTTTTCATGGCCGAAGAGCTCGCTCTCGAGCAGCTCAGGGGGGATGGCCCCGCAATTGACCGGGACAAAGGGGTGTTCAAAGCGATCGGAACAGGCGTGCAGCGCACGAGCGACAATCTCCTTGCCGGTGCCTGACTCACCCAGGATCAACACACTGGCATCGGAGCGTGCCACCTTGGCGATCATGTTACGCACCTGTGCCATCGCCGCACTGCTTCCTGCCAGACGCTGCGCCAACTCACGCTCGCCACTGCGCGCCCAGAGCACCGACTGCTCGCGCTGCCGACCGAGGCGGGCAAAGAGCTCGGCGAGCTCCACCTGTCGCAGAGGCCAGCGCAGTTCGCCGACCGCCGCTGCCTGTACCCGCGGATGCCAACGCCCGCCACCCGCATGGCAGAGCACCAGCGGTGCATCGACCCCCCAACCCTGCACCGTCGCCAACAGCTCTGGCTGCCAATCGACGGAAAAACCGCTGCCCAGCAGGATCAGATCGACCGCACCGGCCTCGTCGGCGGCCTCGCCCTCGCCCGGCCAACCATCGACGACGCCGGCGCGATCGGCCGCAACGACCCGGTAGTCGGCAAAGTGCAGGACCGTCGCCAGCTCGTGGCGACGGGCCGGGTCTTCTTCGAGCAGGAGCAGGGTATGAGACATGGCGCCAGCTTAGCGACGGCGCCCCGATATGTCAAAATTTTGTCGCGCCCATGGCGCAGCCGCCGCGTCAACTTGACGGCGGCGCCCCGTCATCCGAGCCGCGCCGCTCCTGGCGGTGGCGACGCAGATGGAGCAGCGTCAGCACCGGCCCCGACATGGCGTAAAGCAGAAAGCCGGCAAAGAGAATCTGCGGCGGGTCGAGCGCGATCAGGACAAAGAGCAGCACCACCACGAGCAGGGTCATGAACGGCACCCGCCCGCGCATGTCGAGCTGCTTGAAGCTGTGGTAGCGGAAGTTGCTGACCATCAACAGGCCGGCCGCGATGAGCAGCACGATGGCCAGCGGCGTCCAACCCAGGCCCGGCTCCTCGTAGCTCGCCCCCAGCCAGACCAGCCCGGCAATCAGCGCCGCCGCCGCGGGGCTGGGCAACCCCTGGAAGTAGCGCTTGTCGGCGGTGGCGACCTGGGCATTGAAGCGAGCCAGGCGCAGGGCCGCACCGGCCGTGTAGACAAAGGCGGCCAGCCAACCGAGATTGCCGGTATCGTGCAGCAGCCAGAGAAAGGTCACCAGTGCCGGTGCGACGCCGAATGAGACCATGTCGGCCAGACTGTCGTACTCGGTACCGAAGGCGCTCTGGGTGTTGGTCAGGCGTGCTACGCGACCGTCCACCCCGTCGAGCACCATGGCCACGAAGATGGCGGCGGCGGCCTCGGTAAAGCGGCCGCCAACCGCCGCGATGATCGCGTAGAAGCCGGCAAAGAGCGCGGCCGTGGTGAACAGGTTGGGCAGCAGGTAGATCCCCCGCCGCCGCCTCTGATGACCGCCGCCGTCGCTCATGCAGCCTCCTGACCGATCAGTTCTTGTCCTTGTCGACCAGCCGGTTGGCGGTAATCCACGGCATCATTGCACGCAGCTTCTCGCCCACCTGCTCGATCGGATGGGCCGCATTGATGCGACGCATCGCCGTCATCTCCGGGTAGTTGGTCGCCCCTTCGAGAATGAAGCGCTTGGCATACTGGCCGTTCTGGATGTTCTCCAGCGCCTCCTTCATCGCCCAGCGGCTCTCCTCGTTGATCACCTTCGGGCCGGTGACGTACTCGCCGTACTCGGCGTTGTTGGAGATCGAATAGTTCATGTTGGCGATGCCGCCCTCGTACATCAGGTCGACGATCAGCTTCAGCTCGTGCAGACACTCGAAGTAGGCCATCTCCGGCGCGTAGCCGGCCTCGACCAGGGTCTCGAAGCCGGCCTTGACCAGCTCGACGGCACCACCACACAGGACCGCCTGCTCACCGAAGAGGTCGGTCTCGGTCTCATCCTTAAAGGTGGTCTCGATAATACCGGTACGGCCGCCACCGACGCCGGCGGCGTAGGAGAGGGCGATCTGCTTGGCCTTGCCTGAGGCGTCCTGGAAGACGGCGATCAGATCGGGGATGCCGCCACCCTTGACGAACTCGGAGCGCACGGTGTGGCCCGGCGCCTTGGGCGCGATCATGATCACGTCCAGATCCTGGCGTGGCACGATCTGGTTGTAGTGGATGGAGAAGCCGTGGGCGAAGGCGAGTACGCCACCCTGCTTCAGGTTCGGCTCGATCTCGGCCTTGTAGAGCTGGGCCTGGAACTCGTCCGGGGTCAGAATCATGACCAGGTCGGCACCCTTGACCGCCTCGGCGGTCGGCTTGACTGCGAGCCCCGCCTTCTCGGCCTTGGCGGCCGTCGCCGAGCCGGCACGCAGACCGACGGTCACATCGACGCCGGAGTCCTTCAGGTTGTTGGCGTGGGCGTGACCCTGCGAGCCGTAGCCGATGATCGCCACCTTCATCCCGCGGATGATGGAGAGGTCGCAATCCTTGTCGTAGTAGATATTCATGCTCATGGTTTCGATAACTCCCGATGGAACTGTTGTGTCGTTATGTGAATGCGGTGCCGGCGGGCAGAGCCCGAAAAGAGGGGCATCTTACCACGAGCGGCCGCGGTACTCATGCGCGCAGTGATCGCTCTCCCCGTGCGATGCCGGCCACGCCGGTTCGCACCGTCTCCAGAATCAGCGCCGGATCGAGCACTTGGATGAAGCCGTCAAGCTTGTCCCAGGTGCCGGTCAGTTCGATGGTAAAGGTGGTCTCGGTGACATCGATGATGCGCCCACGGAAGATGTCGGCCAGCCGCTTGATCTCGTCACGCTGCTCGCCGCCGGTGGCGCGTACCTTGATCAGCATCAGCTCGCGCTCGAGGTGGGCGCCCTCGGTCAGGTCGAGCACCTTGACCACGTCGATCAGCTTGTTCAACTGCTTGGTAATCTGCTCGATGATCTCGTCCGAACCGCGGGTAATCAGGGTCATGCGCGACAGAGTCGGGTCCTCGGTCGGTGCCACGCTGAGCGTCTCGATGTTGTAGCCACGCGCGGAGAAGAGGCCGGCCACGCGCGAGAGGGCCCCGGCCTCGTTTTCGATCAGGATGGAGATGATGTGTCGCATCAGGCCAACTCCCGTTCCGGTGCCAGCTGCATCTCGTTGTGCCCCTTTCCGGCGGCAATCATCGGATAGACGTTCTCGGTCTGGTCGGTGATGAAATCGAGGAAGACCAGCCGATCCTTGAGCTTGAACGCCTCGCGCAGCGCCCCCTCGATGTCGCCCGGCTGCTCGATGCGCATGCCGACATGGCCGTACGCCTCGACCAGCGCGACAAAGTCAGGCAGCGCCTCCATGTAGGACATCGAGTAGCGCCCCTCATAGAAGAACTCCTGCCACTGGCGCACCATGCCGAGGTAGCGGTTGTTCAGATTGATGATCTTGATCGGCAGGCCGTACTGACGGCAGGTCGAGAGCTCCTGGATGTTCATCTGGATGCTGCCCTCGCCAGTGACGCAAGCCACCTGCGCATCCGGGTGGGCAAACTGGACCCCCATCGCCGCCGGCAGACCGAAGCCCATGGTGCCGAGCCCGCCCGAGTTGATCCAGCGCCGCGGCTTGTTGAAGGCCAGGTACTGCGCTGCCCACATCTGGTGCTGACCCACATCGGAGGTCACAAAGAGCGCCTCGCCGGCCACCTCGCGCAGCGTCTCGAGCACCCGCTGCGGTTTGATCAGCGCGCTGTCGCGGTCGTACGCCATGCACTGTTTGCTGCGCCAGGCGTCGATCTGCTTCCACCAGCTGGTCAGCGCGTTCTGGCTCGGCTTGCGCTCGCTGTCGCGGATCAGCTTGCCCAGATCCTTGAGCACGTTCTCGACACTGCCGACGATCGGCACATCGACACGCACATTCTTCGAGATCGACGATGGATCGATGTCGATATGGACGATGCGCGCATCGGGGCAAAACTTCTGCAGATCGCCGGTGACGCGATCATCGAAACGGGCTCCGATGGCGATCAGGGTGTCGCAACCGTGCATCGCCATGTTCGCCTCATAGGTCCCGTGCATGCCGAGCATGCCAAGGAACTGGCGATCATTCGACGGGAAGGCACCCAGCCCCATCAGCGTACTGGTCACCGGGTAGCCGAGCAGGTGGGCGAAGTCGATCAACGCCTTGGCGGCATCGGCCAGCACCACGCCGCCGCCGGTATAGATCATCGGCCGCCTGGCCGACAGGATCAGATCGACCGCCTTCCTGATCTGCCCGGTGTGGCCCTTGACCACCGGATTGTAGGAGCGCATCGAGACCCGCTTGGGATGCTTGTACGGCACCTTCACGTTCGGGTCGGTGACATCCTTGGGCACATCGACGACGACCGGTCCGGGGCGGCCGGTGGTGGCGATGTAGAACGCCTTCTTCAGCGTCTCGGCCAGGTCGCGTACATCCTTGACCAGGAAGTTGTGCTTGACACAGGGGCGGGTAATGCCGACCGAATCGACCTCCTGGAAGGCGTCCGAACCGATCACCGAGGTCGGCACCTGGCCGGTGATGACCACCATCGGGATCGAGTCCATGAAGGCGGTGGCGATGCCGGTCACCGCATTGGTCGCACCGGGGCCGGAGGTGACCAGGGCCACACCAGGACGGCCGGTAGAACGAGCGTACCCGTCGGCGGCATGGATGGCGGCCTGCTCATGGCGCACCAGAATGTGGTTGAGTTCCGGGACCTTGTAGATGGCGTCATAGATGTGGAGCACGGCTCCACCCGGATAGCCGAAGACGTACTCGACCCCCTCATCCCTGAGAAACTGAACGATGATCTCGCCACCCGATAGTTCCACTTGGCGACTCTCCAATCGGTGAATTTAGACGGAACCTTTGAATTTACCCAATCCCGACCGCTTCGGTCAAGCACGGGAGACGCTTACGGCAGGCCGCCGGAGACCTGTTCCAGCCGGCGTTGGCGCTCCTGGAGCTCATGGTAGGCGTGGTCGAGCTGCTGCTGTGCCTGCTCCGCCTCGCGGCGCAGCGGTGCCACCGACGCGCCCTCCACCGTCTCCAGCCGTTGGATCACATCTGCCAGACGACGATGGCGCGCACGATTGTCCGCCATCAGGTCGGCGATCTCCCCCTGCAGCCGGGCCGTCTCACGCTCGACCTCGTCGGCCACCGCCGCCATGCGCGCCTGCTGCTGCACCAGCTCGCGCTGCCACGCCTCGGGCGGCACCTCCACCTGCGCCGGCGCCCCACCGTCAGAGCCAAACCGGATCATCAGCACGACCATCAGCAGCACCAGCAACAGCACAAGCACCCCGATCAACGGAGAGAAGAGAGCGCCGCGACCCACGCCTATCGCCCCCAGCAACCGGCGAGCGACAATCGCTCCGGCTGCAGCCGGAGCCGCCAAGCGGCCAGCCCGGGGATCAACTCGTCCGGCAAGGTCTCCGCCCCGAGCGAAAGCTGCTGCAGCGCACGCTCGACACTCCCCTCCGGCAGATCGAAACGCGCCTGCACGGCGACCCAAGCCACCCAGCCGGCCAGTCGATTCGACCAGACCGCCTCATCCGCCTCCGCCAGCCAATCGGCAGCCTGCTCCGCGATCGGCTGCAGGCGCGCCAGCCAGCCGGCCTCCGGCTGCAGCGCATCCAGGGCCAGACCGGCAGCCAGCACGGCAAAAAGATCGAGGGCGAAGGCCGACTCGGTCAGTTGACCGGCCTCGCGGTAGTGATAAAGCCGTCCGCCCTCGACCATCTCCTCGAGCAGAAAGTCGAGCGCGCCGGTGGCCAGGTCGAGCACCGTACGCTGTGGCGCCCCCCGGCGCACGGCGCAGGCCAGCGCCACCACGGCCAGCCCGTTGCTGTCGGCCCGCTGCACCGGGTCGACCACCGGCGGCTCGCGGCGCAGCCGCTCGGCCGCCGGCAAGGCATAGTAGGCAGCATCGGCGCGCTGGGCCTGAAACAGCCCGCCGGTCCCATGTTCGCGCAGGGTCGAATGGATATAGAGCAGTGCCGAAGCCGCCGCATGGCGTGTCTCGCGCCGGCTACCGTTGGAGAGCCAGGCGGTCATCCAGGCGTTCGGCTCGAGCAGCTTGGCCGTCTCCAGATGGTCCAGCGGCGGAGTGACATCGCGATAGAGAAAGAAGCCGCCATCGACGCCATCCCACAGCCGCGCCACCTCCCCCTGTCGCGCCGCCCTGTGGCGCTCAGGCCACAGACCGCGCTCTTCCAGCCAGAGCCACGTCATCGGCTGCGGCCATTTCAGGCTCAGGCCGGTTTCAAAAAGCCCCCAAAGCGCCTCGCGCTCGGCATCGTAGAGCCGTTCGAGCGCCTCCAGAAAGGCCTCCTCGAAGACGGCATAGCCCGCCTCATCCAGCGAAGCCGGCCGGATCGGCGGAAAGGCCGCCAGGCGCAGCTCGGCATCACGCCGCCCCCCCACCTCATCCTCGAGCCGACGCAACAGATCGTCCGTGGCCACCAGACCGACAAAACCCAGACGCACGGCGCCGTCGGCCTCGACCACGGCGGTGAAGGGCAGGCCAGTCACCCGATAGCGCTCAACCAGGTCAGGACGGGCGTCGTAATCGACCTTGATCGGCACGAAACGCTGCTCAATCAGTGCCGCCACGCGCGGGTCGGCCAACGCCCCCTCCAGCCAGCGGTGGCACCAGCTGCACCAGCCGGCGTCGAAATAGAGCAGTGCCGGCCGTCCCTGTCGCTCGGCCTCATCCAACCCGGATTCATACGACGTGACCCAGTCGATCGCCGCCTGGGCCGGCCAGGCAGCCACCAGCAACACGACCATCACCAGCAGACGACGCATCAGAAAGCCTCCAGACGCCAGACATCGAAGGCCGGCTCCTCGTAGGGATGGGCCGCCCGCAGCGCCGCCACGGCGGCTTCGATCACCGCCCCGTCGCAGACCATCTCGACCCGATACTCGGCCACCTGCTCCACCTCGCCCTGCCGACCGATAAAGGGCTGACTCCCGGCCAGTGGGCGAAACTGCCCCTGCCCCGCGACCTGCCAGCAGCAGTGCTCATAGTCGCCCATGCGCCCGGCGCCGACATCGAAGACGGCCTGTTTGACCGTCTCCAGGTGGCTTTCAGGCACGAAAAAGACCAGCTTGAACATGATATCCACCCCTCAGTTTCGGGCCACGCGCGCCACATAGACGCGGCACGGCCCTTCGTGCGCCGAGTAGTAGCTGACCAGCCAACCGCCATCGACGGCGACCACACCGGGATAGCTGGTATCTCCCCCCGATGGCAACACCAGCTGCTCGCTCAGGGTGGCCGAGGCCAGATCGAGCGTGCAAAGCGCGGTGCGTGTCTTCCCCTCATACAGACGTGCCGCGACCAGTGCCTGCCCGGCGCCGTCAGCGATCATCTGCGGACCGCCCAGACGCATCCCAACCGGCCGCCACTGCCACTGCGCATAGGGCTCGCGCGCGTGGCCGATCATCGCCGTATTCGCCTCATCGTCACAGCGCAGCAGACACCACGCCGTGCCATCGCCGGCAAAGAGAAGGGCGTGCTCGCTCGGATAGCCGCCCTGGTAGATCTGCCGTCCGAGCGGCGCAAAACTGATGCCGTCGACACTGGTATAGAGCCGAACAAAGCGCGTCTGGTGGCGATAATGGCCGGTGCTGTAAGCGATGCCCCAGGCCCGATCCCCCTGCCAGGTCACCCGCCACAACCAAAGGTCGCGCTCACCGACCGCGGTCGATTCGCCCCACTCACGGCCATCGCGAGAGAACCAGACCAGATTGTGCAGCACTATCGGCCCACCGGAAGGACGCACGACGCTGGCCGCAATCAGCATCAGCCGGCCATCCGGGGTCACCGAGAGCTTGGGATCGCGCAGATCCTCGCCCACCTCTTCAATCCGCGCCACGGTTGACCAGAGCCGGCCATCTTCAGAGGCACAGACACGAATCGTCCCATCCGGGGAGACGTGACCGCTGCCCTCACGGTAGACCAGCCAGTAGCGCCCCAGGAAGTGGACCAGATCGGTAAAGGCGTTGTGCGCGGCCTCATCACCCACACAGACGAGATCGACCAGTTGCAGCCCCATGTCGCTCCCTCTCCTGATTCGAGAGATCAATTCTAGCCCAAGATCGGTTTCGGTTTCTTGCCGACTGACCTACAATGAAAAGCAGGGTGGCGCCAGCCGCAAAAAAAATGGCGGCTCATGCGAGCCGCCAAAACGAGGGGATAGAAATGCAACCACCAGACCCATCAGGTACCCAGTGGCAGCATTTCAAGCGTCAGTCTAGCAGCTCCGCGTTAACCCTCCGTTAACTATCCACAGACCCCTTGCAGAGCCCGGAAACCCCTTCGTGATTCGCAAACTGCTCATCGCCAACCGTGGCGAAATCGCCGTCCGCATCGCGCGCGCTTGCGCCGAGATGGGCATTACGTCGGTCGCCGTCTTTGCCGAGGCGGATCGCCATGCGCTGCACGTCAAGAAGGCCGACGAGGCCCACTGTCTCGGCCCGGACACGGTCGCCGGCTATCTCAACGTCCACCGTCTGGTCAATCTGGCGGCCGCCACCGGCTGCGACGCCCTTCACCCCGGCTATGGATTCTTGTCGGAGAACCCGGAACTGGCCGAGGCGTGCCGCCGCCGCGGCATCCTGTTCGTCGGCCCCAGCGCCGACGTGATCCGTACCATGGGCGACAAGACCGCCGCGCGCGCGCTGATGATCCGTGCCGGCGTGCCGGTCACCCCCGGCACCCAGGGATTGACCTCGCTCGACGAGGCCGTCACGGCCGCCGCGCAGATCGGCTACCCGGTGATGCTCAAGGCAAGTGCCGGCGGCGGCGGTCGCGGCATCCGCCGCTGCGACAGTGAAGCCGAGCTGCGCAGCCACTACCCGCGCGTCATCTCCGAAGCCGGCAAGGCGTTCGGCAACACCGAGCTCTTTCTGGAAAAGTGCATCGTCGACCCGCGCCACATCGAGGTACAGGTCCTCGCCGACAGCCACGGCAACGCCATCCACCTGTTCGAGCGCGACTGCTCGATCCAGCGCCGCCACCAGAAGCTGATCGAGATCGCACCCTCACCCCAGCTGAGTGAAGCGCAGCGAGAAAAGGTCGGTCAACTGGCCGTGCAGGCCGCACGCGAGGTCGGCTACACCAACGCCGGCACCGTCGAGTTCCTGCTCGACGCCAGCGGCGAGTTCTACTTCATGGAGATGAACACCCGGCTGCAGGTCGAACACCCGGTGACCGAGGCGGTCACCGGCATCGACATCGTTCAGGAGCAGCTGCGCATCGCCGCCGGTCTTCCGCTGGGCTTCACCCAGGCCGAGGTGACCTGCCGCGGCTTCGCCATGGAGTTTCGCATCAACGCAGAAGACCCGAAGAACGGCTTTCTGCCAAGCTACGGCCGCATCACCCGCTACTTCGCCCCCGGCGGCCCCGGTGTCCGCATCGACTCGGCGATCTACACCGGCTACACCATCCCGCCGTGGTACGACTCGATGTGCGCCAAACTGATCGTCTGGGCGCCCAGCTGGGAGGCGCTGCTGCGCCGTGCCCGGCGCGCGCTCGACGATCTTGGCGTCTACGGGATCAAGACCACGGTCCCCTACTATCGAGCCATCCTCGACGACCCGACCTTCGCCTCCGGCCATTTCAATACCGGCTTCGTCGAGGCCCACCCGGAGCTGACCGACTACTCGGTGCGCCGCTCACGCAACGAACTGGCCGCTGCCATCGCAGCCGCCCTTGTCGCCCACCATGGATACTGACGTCATGCCAAAAGTCCGCATCACCGATACCGTTCTACGCGACGCCCACCAGTCGCTGATCGCCACCCGCCTGCGTACCGAGGACATGCTGCCGATCTGCGAGCGCCTCGACCGGGTCGGCTTCTGGTCGCTGGAGGCGTGGGGCGGCGCCACCTTCGACGCCTGCGTCCGCTTTCTGCAGGAAGACCCGTGGGAGCGGCTGCGCGCACTGCACGCGGCGCTGCCCAACACACCGATCCAGATGCTGCTGCGCGGCCAGAACCTGCTCGGCTACCGCCACTACCCGGACGACGTGGTCCACGCCTTCATCGAGCGGGCCGCCGCCAATGGCGTCAGTATCTTCCGCGTCTTCGACGCGATGAACGACCTGCGCAACCTGCAGGTACCGATCGAGGCGGTCAAGGCCACCGGGCAACATGCCCAAGGGACGATCTGCTACACCACCAGCCCGGTTCACACCGTAGAACAGTTTGTCCAGCAGGCGCGTGAGCTGCATACCATGGGCTGCGACAGCCTGGCTCTCAAGGACATGGCCGGCCTGCTCACCCCTCAGGTCGCCGCCGAGCTGACCACGGCGATCACCGGTGCGGTGCCGATCCCGCTGCACATCCACTCGCACGCCACTGCCGGCCTCTCCGCCATCTGCCAGTACAAGGCGATCGAGCACGGCGCACTCGGCATCGACACGGCGATCTCGGCCTTCTCCGGCGGCACCAGCCACGCCGCCACCGAGAGCCTGGTCGCCGCCTTGCGCGATACCCCGTACGACAGCGGCCTGGATCTCGAACTGCTGCAGGAGATCGGCTTCTACTTCCGCGAAGTACGGCGCAAGTACGCCCGCTTCGAGAGCGAGTTCACCGGCCTCGACACCCGGGTTCAGGTCAATCAGGTACCCGGCGGCATGATCTCCAACCTCTCCAACCAGCTGCGTGAACAAGGGGCGCTCGACCGCATGGACGAGGTACTCGCCGAGATCCCGCGCGTGCGCAAGGAGCTTGGCTACCCGCCCCTGGTCACCCCGACCTCGCAGATCGTCGGCACCCAGGCGGTACTCAACGTCCTCACCGGCGAGCGCTACAAGACCATCACCAACGAGACCCGCTTCTACCTGCAGGGCCGTTACGGCCGCGCGCCTGGCCCGGTCGACGAGGGGCTGCGCCGTCTCGCCCTGGGCGGCGAACCGCCGATCGAAGGCCGGCCGGCCGACCGTCTGGCGCCGGAGATGGCACGACTGCGCGACGAGATCGGTGCGTTGGCCCGCTCGGAAGAAGACGTCCTCACCTACGCCATGTTCCCCGAGATCGGTCGCAAGTTCCTGCAGGCGCGCCAGGACGGCACCTTGACTCCAGAGCCATTGGAGCTGCCGACCGAGTCGGCCGAGCGACGTGCCGCGCCAACCGAGTTCACCATCACCTTGCACGGCGAGAGCTACCACGTGCGCCTGACCGGCGCCGGCCACCGCAGCCAGGCGCAGCGCCCCTTCTACCTGACCGTCGACGGCGAGCCAGAGGAGGTACTGCTGGAGACGATCGCCGAGTTTGCCCCGGATGGTGAGGGCCGCGCTGCCGCCGGCAACAGCGGCAACGGCCGCCCACGCGCCACCCAGCCCGGCCACGTCAGCGCCTCGATGCCGGGCAGCGTGGTCGACATCCTGGTCAAGCCGGGCGATGCCGTCAGCGCCGGCCAGCCGGTACTGATCACCGAGGCGATGAAGATGGAGACCGAGGTGCAGGCGCCGGTGGCCGGCACGATCAAGGCGATCCATGTCGCCAAGGGCGACAGCGTCACCCCGGACGAAGCGTTGATCGAGATCGAATGATGAACCGCCCACTGGTCCTGGCCTCCACCTCACCCTACCGCCGCGCCCTGCTGGAGCGGCTCGGCCTGCCCTTCACCTGCGCCGCACCGCAGGTCGATGAACGCCGTCTGGCGGATGAGTCACCGACCGAGCTGGCCACCCGACTGGCCCGCGCCAAGGCCGAGGCCGTGGCCGCCGCCCATCCGCAGGCGCTGATCATCGGCTCCGACCAGGTCGCGGTCATCGATGGCGAAATCACCGGCAAGCCGGGCAGCCGCGAGCGGGCCGAGGAGCAGCTGCGACGCGCCTCGGGCCGCTGCAGCGAGCTGCTCACCGGCCTCTGTCTGCTCGACGCCCGCGACGGCTCGTTTCAGCTCGATTGCGTCCCCTTCCGGGTCCACTTTCGCCGTCTCGACGACGCCACCATCGCGCGCTACCTCGACCGCGAGCAGCCGTACGACTGCGCCGGCGCGTGCAAGGCCGAGGGCCTGGGCGTCACCCTCCTCGAACGGTTCGAGGGCGACGACCCCAACGCCCTGATCGGCCTGCCGCTGATCCGTCTGGTCACGATGCTGCAAACAGCCGGCGTGAAAATTCCTTAAGGAAGCAACGCTTCCTTAACGCAACTGCCACTGCCCGCCGAGATGGGTCGCCAGGCGGTCGGCCACCACCATGCCGAGGCGTTCGATCATCCGTTCCAGGTAGTGGGGACGGCGGGTAAAATCGACCATGCGCTCGACGCCGACCACCTCACGCGCCACGTAGCTGGCACTGCCCAGCCCATCCGCCAGCCCCAGTTCAATGCTCTCCAGGCCGGACCAGATCAGACCACTGAAAAGCAGCGCCTCATCGCCCGTCAGGCGCTCACCACGCCCCTCGCGCACCACCTCGATGAAGCGCTCGTGCAGCCGATCGAGCAGCTGGTGGATATGCGCCTCATCCGCCTCCGTCATCGGCAGGAAGGGGTCGAAGAAGCCCTTGTGCTCGCCGGCGGTCATCAGGCGCCGCTCGATGCCCAGCTTGTCGATCGCATCGACAAAACCGAAGCCGTTCATCAGGACACCGATCGAACCGACCAGACTCGACTCGTTGACGTAGATCTGGTCGGCCGAAGCGGCGATGTAGTAACCGCCGGAGGCGCCCAGATCACTGATTACCGCGTAGAGCGGGGTCTCCGGGTGCAACGCGCGCAGCCGCCGAATCTCATCGTTGATGTAGCCGGCCTGTACCGGACTGCCGCCCGGGCTGTTGATGCGCAGCACCACCGCCGCCGTGTTGCGATCGCGAAAGGCCGCCCGCAGCCCGCCGACCACCGCATCGGCACTCGCCTGGGCCCCATCGGCGATGATGCCCTGCACCTCCACCAGTGCGGTGTGCTGTCCCTTGCCGCGGTCGCCATCGCCGCCCAGTCCGTCGCTGCCCTGCCACAGCAGCCAGCCGATCGCAAAGAGGTAGGCAAAACCGAGCAGACGGAAGAAGATGCCCCAGCGCCGCTTGCGCCGCTGCTCCTGCAGCGAGTCGAAGAGCAGCTTGTTGAGCGTCTCGCGCTCCCAACCGGGGGCACCCTCCGAGGGTGCCTGCGCCGTCTGGCTCGACTTCTCAGCGGGCCGATCCCAGCCCACACCTGACAACCATTTGTCCGTCATCCTTTCACCTCGGGCCGAGTCGATGCCAGCAGCGCCGGCAGTTCATCCCATCGATCAATACAGGCCAACGGCGCGCAGCCCTGCAACCGCTCGACCGCATGCACACCCCAGCTCACCCCCACCGACGCCGTACCGGCGTGGCGCGCCATCTCCAGGTCGTAGACCGTATCACCCACCATCACCGTCTCGTACGCCGCCACACCGGTCAGCTCCATCACCTCCAGCAGCATCTGCGGATGTGGCTTGGAACGGCTCTCGTCGGCGCAGCGCGTGGCGTGAAAACGGCCCTTGAGGCCGGTCTCGGCCAGCACTCGATCCAGCCCGCGGCGCGCCTTGCCGGTCGCCACCGCCAGCAGATAGCCGGCCGCTTCCAGCTGTGCCAGCAGCTCGCCCACCCCATCAAAGAGGCGGGTCGGCGTCGGCTCGGCAACGAGAAAGTGGTGGCGATAGCGCTCCACCAGCTGCGTCTGATCGGCTGGCTCCAGCTCGGGGAAGAGCTGCTGCAACGCCTCGACCAGCCCCAGCCCGATGACGTCGGCCAGTTCACTATCACTGCGCTCGGGGGCGGCGATATCCCGCGCCGCGGCACGTAGCGAAGCGACGATGCGCGCCTGCGAATCCATCAGCGTGCCGTCCCAGTCAAAGACGATCAGCCGCCAGCTCATGGCTGCCCACCGAGACGGCGCACCACCGCCAGCAGCGCCTTGTCCAAGGGTGCCTCGACCGCCAGCTCGCCCCCCTCAGGCCAACGCAGGCGCAGCGAACGGGCATGCAGAAAGAGCCGGTTGAGCCCCTGTTCGCGCAGCTGCGCGTTGAAGGCCTCGTCACCGTACTTGGCATCCCCGGCGATCGGCATGCCGATATGGGCACAATGAACACGCGCCTGATGGGTGCGTCCGGTCACCAGCCGTATCTCGGCCAGTGTGGCCCCCTGCAACGACTGCAGCGATCGGATGCGACTCTCGGCCGGCTTGCCGGCCTCATCGACCCGCACCATCCGCTCGCCGGAGCGCAGGGTATTCTTCAGCAACGGCGCGACCACACGCCGTTCGCCCCCCTGCCACACCCCGCGCAGCAAGGCGTGGTAGCGCTTCTCGACACCGCCTCCACGCAAAAGCTCGTGCAGGGTACGCAGGGCGGAGCGGCGTTTGGCCACCATCAGACAGCCGGAGGTCTCGCGATCCAGTCGATGCACCAGCTCCAGCGACTGGCCGGGGCGCAGCGCGCGCAGCGCCTCGATCACCCCCCAATCCAGACCGCTACCACCGTGCACGGCGATACCGGAAGGCTTGTTCAACACCAGCACCCGCTCATCCTCGTGGAGGATCGAGGCTTCGATCAATGCCAGCACGCGATCACCGGGGCGTACCGGCGCCTCGCGCTCGGCCAGCCGCAGCGGCGGAATGCGCACCTGATCACCGGCCACCAGGCGGTAGTCCGGGCGGATGCGCCCCTTGTTCACCCGCACCTCACCGCGTCGCACAATGCGATAGACCAGGCTGCGCGGAGCACCCTTGAGACGGTTGATCAGAAAGTTGTCGAGACGCTGACCGGCCTCGTTACCGCCCACCTCGACGGTATACGCCCCCGTTGTCCCCTGTGCGGCCTTTTCCATGGCCAAATGATACCAGCAGCGACCCAAGGAAGCATGGGCCAATTCATCCAATTGCTGCACCTGTCAAAGGCTGCTATAGTAACGCGCGGTATGCCTTTGAAGGCGCACCGCCTGAAGCTGAACGACTGGCCAGGCGTCGTGCGCCGCCGACCGCATGTCAGAACAACAGGGCTTTTGCCGCTCGCCCTTCCCATGAGCGGCCATGAAACAGAACACTCCCGCACCCGCGGGCAGCCGCCGACAGAGGGAGCACACGGCTCCAGCGGCAGGCGCCAGCAGGTGTCACCGGTACCCGGCTTTACGCCGGACAGTGCATCCGGGGCAGTCTGGAATCATCCGTCGTTCTGCCGGATCAACAAGCGGCAGAACGTCTGCGGTGCGCGTGAGTCGCGCATCGATGTCGGGCCGGCCATGCGCCCACGTCCGCCCCTGCCTCTTGCTCTGCCCTGTCCACCCGGGACCGGCCGCCCGCACATGCGGCTGAGTGGCCGAGAGACAACAATGAAAAGAATGCTCTTCAACGCGACGCATCCGGAAGAGTTGCGCGTCGCCCTGGTCGATGGACAACGCCTTTACGACCTGGATATCGAAAGCGCCAACCGCGAACAGAAAAAAGCCAACATCTACAAGGGTCGTATCACCCGCATCGAACCCAGCCTGGAAGCCGCCTTCATCGACTACGGCTCCGAACGCCACGGCTTCCTGCCACTGAAAGAGGTCGCTCGCGACTACTTCCACCCGGACGCCGACCTCAGCGGCAAGATCAACATCAAGGATGTCCTGCGTGAAGGCCAGGAGCTGATCGTCCAGGTCGACAAGGAGGAGCGTGGCACCAAAGGCGCGGCGCTGACCACCTTCATCAGTCTGGCCGGTCGTTACCTGGTGCTGATGCCCAACAACCCGCGTGCCGGTGGCGTCTCACGCCGCATCGAAGGCGACGATCGCAGCGAGGCGCGCGACGTCCTCAGCAACCTCGAGATCCCCGACGACATGGGCATCATCCTGCGCACGGCCGGCGTCGGCAAGAGCGCGGAAGAGTGCCAGTGGGATCTCAACTACCTGCTGCAGTTGTGGGCCGCGATCAAGGACGCCGCCGACAAGCATCCGGCGCCGCAACTGATCTACCAGGAGAGCAACGTTGTCATCCGCGCCATCCGCGACTACCTGCGCTCCGACATCGGCGAGCTGATCATCGACGAACCGCGCATCTACAAGATGGCACGCGACTTCATGGGGCTGGTCATGCCCCAGTACGTGAACAAGGTCAAGCTCTACGAGGAGACCATCCCGCTCTTCACCCGCTACCAGATCGAGAGCCAGATCGAAACCGCCTATCTGCGCCAGGTCCGTCTGCCTTCCGGCGGCTCGCTGATCATCGACCACACTGAGGCGCTGGTCTCGATCGACATCAACTCGGCGCGTGCCACCAAGGGGGCGGACATCGAGGAGACCGCCTTCAACACCAACCTCGAAGCGGCTGACGAGATCGCCCGCCAACTACGGCTGCGTGACCTCGGCGGGCTGATCGTCATCGACTTCATCGACATGACCCCGGCCCGCCACCAGCGCGAGGTGGAAAACCGCCTGCGCGAGGCGCTGAAGATGGATCGCGCCCGTGTCCAGGTCGGCCGCATCTCGCGCTTCGGTCTGCTTGAGATGTCGCGTCAGCGCCTGCGTCCGTCGCTCGGCGAATCGAGCGACAACGTCTGCCCGCGCTGCAACGGCCACGGCACCATCCGCACCGTCGAGTCACTCGCCCTCTCCATCCTGCGGGTGATCGAGGAAGAGGCCTGCAAGGAGAGCACCGGCCGCATCGTGGCCCAGCTTCCGGTCAACGTTGCCGCCTTCCTGCTCAACGAGAAGCGCCCGATCCTCAACCGCATCGAAGAGCGCCAGCGCGTCTCCATCGTGCTGATTCCCAACAGCACCATGCAGACCCCGCACTACGAGGTCCAGCGTCTGCGTAGCGATGAACTCCCCGCCGACGAGGACAGCCTGCCCAGCTATGAGCTGGCCACCGACCACAGCGAGCCGGTCGAGATCGGCGACAGCCCGGTGGCCCGCGCCGCCGAGCCGGCGGTCAAGCTGATCACCCCGGCTGCCCCGCCACCGGAGGCACTGGCCCCGGCAGCGGCCACCCCGGCCCAACCAGCCCCCCGGGAGAGCAAGCCGGGTCTGCTGCGCCGTCTGTGGAAGAGCCTCTTTGACAGCGACAGCGTCGAAGCCGCCGAAGAGGCGCAAAGCCGAAGTGACGGCAAGGGCGCACGTGGCGGCAATAGCAAGCGCGGCAGCAGCCGTGCCGATGGCGAGAGCCGTCGCGGTTCCGGCAAGCGGGGCCAGCGCAGCGACAAGGCTAGCGAACGCCCCGCCCGTGGTGAAAAAGCCGAGCGCAAGGAGACCAAGGAGAAGGAGAGCGGCCGTCCGCCGCGCGCCGAGCGGCCATCCAAGAAGCCGACCCGCGACGAGGCGACCGACGAGGTCGCCAACGAGCGCGCGAACGCCCCGGAGTCCGACGCCAGCGCCGCCAGCGACGACAAGGGTGAAGGCGGCAGTGGTCGCTCGCGTCGTGGACGTCGCGGCGGGCGCCGGCGGCGTCGCAGCAGCGGCGAGGGCGACAATGCCAATGAACAAGCCGCTCAGGGCAACCAGGAGCAGCCAAGCGCCCAGGAGGACGGCAACAGCGACAGCGAGGGTGAAGAAAAGACGCGCGGTCGGCGCCGCAGCCGCCGCAGCGAGCCCGAGACGAAAGCAGGTGACGATGCATCGGCCACCGTGAGCGAACCCAAAGCCGCCGAGTCGGCCGAACCTCCTGCTAGCGAGCGTCCGCAGCGCCGCCCGGCCGAGGCCAACACCGAGACCTCCGAGCGTGCCGCTGAAGCAACCGCGCCGAAAGCCGAGCGTAACGAACAGCCCCCCGCACCGGCGGAAAAGCCACCGGCCGAGGCTGAAAAGCCGCAGACACCGCAGACCGTGGTCGAGAAGCCCGTCACGCCACCCCGTGACGAGACACCCAAGGCGGAGAAGCCACCCGTCGAGCCACGTGAAGCGACCGCCAAGGCCGCGCCAAAGGCGGACAACGCGCAAGAGCCCGCCGCACCTCCGGCTCCGGCTCCGAGGCCTCAGGCGAACGAGCCCGACAGCCCGCCGGCGTCAAACGGCAACACACCCAAGCCTGCGGCCACCGAGCCGCCACCGGCAGAAACCGAAAAACGGCCCACAGGGGCACCCTCCCTGTAGGCTGGACAAGGCCAAAGGCCGCATCCGGCGCTGTGCTTATCGACCTGCGGGGAGCTTCTCCAGCAGTGCCTGGCTGGCATCCTCAATCAGATCCAGCACCCGCTCAAAGCCGTCCCGGCCCCCGTAGTAGGGGTCGGGCACCTCCTCGTCGCGGGTCGTCTCGCTGTGCGAGAGCAGAAGCGACAGCTTGTGCCGATGCTGCGGTGGGCACTGCGCCTCCAGCAGCTGCAGGTTGTCGCGATCCATGGCCAAAATCATGTCGAAGCGCTCGAAGTCACTGGCATCGACCTGACGACCACGCAGCCCGCTGATATCGATACCGCGACGCAGCGCCGCTTCACGTGCCCGGGCATCGGGTGCCGTGCCAATGTGATAGTCGTGGGTGCCCGCCGAGTCGATCTCGAAGTGCGCCTCGAGCCCACGCTGTGCCAAGGCGGCCTCGAAGACCCCTTGGGCCGTTGGTGAACGGCAGATATTGCCCATGCAGACAAACAGAATCCGATACGGCTTCATCGCTCCATCACTCCTGATCATCCATCATCATCAAAGCCACTGGCGGGCACGCTCCAGGTCGTGCGGCGTGTCGATGCCGGGCCCTGGCAAGGCGCAGGCATCGGCCACATGGATACGCCCCCCATGCCAGAGGATGCGCAGCTGCTCAAGCAGCTCGGCCGCCTCGGTCGGGGCCGGTGCATCGGCGACAAAGCGCTGCAGTGTGGCGACCCGGTAGGCGTAGATACCCAGATGACGACGGCAGCCCAGCCCTGCTGGCAACTGCTCGGCCCCGTCGCTGAACGCCGTGCGCGGCCACGGGATAGGCGCCCGGGAGAAGTAGTGGGCAAAGCCGGCACGATCGCAGACCACCTTGACCACATTGGGGTCGAGAAAGTCGCTGAGCTCGGTGATCGGCGTGGCCAGGGTCGCGGCCTGCGCCTCGGCATGGGCGTGGAGGTTGGTGGCGACCTGGCGGAGCAGGGCCGGTGGCACGAACGGCTCGTCCCCCTGCAGGTTGACCACGATCTCATCGGCTGCCAGGCCGAGCAGCGCCGCTGCCTCGGCCAGGCGGTCACTGCCGGAGGGATGGTCAGCGGCCGTCATGCACGCCTCGAAGCCGGCGGCCTCGACACAGTCGGCGATGCGCCGATCGTCGGTCGCCACCACGACACGGCTGGCCCCGCTCGCCGCCGCCACATCGCAGACGCGCAAGACCAGCGCACGACCGGCCAGTTCAAGCAGCGGCTTGCCGGGCAGACGGCTGCTGGCGTAGCGCGCCGGGATAAGAACGCGGAAGGGGGTGGCCACCGGACTGCTCAGACCTCTTCGTCCGCGGGCAGGGCGCGCGCCTCCTCTTCCAGCATCACCGGAATACCGTCCCGCACCGGAAAGGCGAGACGGTCGCCCTTGCAGATCAGCTCGGCTGCCTCAGGCTTCCAGAGCAGCGGCCCCTTGCAGACGGGACAGACCAGAATCTCCAGCAACTGCTTGTTCATCGCATCAACTCCCCAGGGCTTCGAGCAGTTGCTCGACCAGCTTCGGATCAGGTTGCGCCGTCACCTCAAGATACCAGTGCTCGGGCCCTGCAATAGAGCCACATTTTACCGCATCCTTGGCGGTCATGAGTACCGGCACGCCCGCATCGCCAAAGCGGATCTCCTCGGCGCGAAAGGGGTGGTGATCCGGAAACGGGTGCTCCACCACCGTCAGGCCGGCCCGCCGCAGGGTGGCGAAGAAGCGCGCCGGATGGCCAATACCGGCCACGGCATGGACCCGACTGCCGGCCAGCTCCGCCAGCGCGCGGCAGTCATTGGGGTCGCTCACGCGACAGAGCCGTCCCGGCACCAGCGTCATCGCCAGAGCCCCGGGCTGCGCAGTGCCATTGACCACTACCGCATCGACCGAAGCCAGCCGTGCCGGCGGCTCACGCAGCGGACCGGCCGGCAGCGGCCAGCCATTGCCGAGGCCCCGTTCGCCATCGATCACCGCGATCTCGACGTCGCGCGCCAGTCGGTAGTGCTGCAGGCCGTCGTCGCTGAGAATCAGGTTGCAGCCGGCGTCGACCAGCAACTGCGCGGCCGCGGGCCGATCCACACCGACGGCCACCGGCACCGCGCAGCGGCGCGCGATCAGTACCGGTTCATCCCCATCGGCCAACGGGTCGCTCTCTGGGGTCACCTGGCGCGGCCTGGGGCCGCCCTGCCCACCATAGCCACGGCTGACCACCCCCACCCGATAGCCACGCGCCACCAGTTCACCGGCCAGATGGATCAACAGTGGCGTCTTGCCGGTGCCGCCGACGGTGATATTGCCCACCACCACGACCGGCACCGGCAGCCGCACGCTACGCAGCAGACCGCGCCGATAGAGGGCGCGCCGCAGGGTGGTCACGGCCAGAAAGAGCGCCGCCAGCGGCAGCAACGGCCAGAGCAACGGGGTGCGCCGCTGCCAGAGCGCCGCCAGTCGGCTCACGCCTCGTCCTGGCCGATGGCGAACTGCAGCCGATGCAGCGCCGCGTAGCGGCCGTCACGCGCGATCAGCTCGGCGTGGCTGCCGACCTCGACCACCTGGCCGTGGTCGAGCACCACGATGCGGTCGGCCCGCTCGATGGTCGAGAGGCGGTGGGCGATGACCAGCGTGGTGCGGTTCTCCATCAGGCGGTCGAGCGCGGCCTGGATATGGCGCTCCGACTCGGTGTCGAGCGCCGAGGTCGCCTCATCGAGGATCAGGATCGGCGCATCCTTGAGCACGGCACGGGCGATCGCCAGCCGCTGGCGCTGGCCGCCGGAGAGCAACACGCCGTTTTCACCGACCCGGCTCTCCAACCCCTGCGGCAGGCTGCGGATGAACTCCATCGCGTGCGCGGCCTCGGCCGCCGCGACAATCTCCGCCTCACTGACCCGATCGAGCCGTCCGTAGGCGATGTTCTCCGCCACGGTGGCATTGAACAGGGTCACATCCTGGCTCACCAACGAGATCTGCTCGCGCAGCGAGGCCAGGGTCAGCTCGCGGGTATCGATGCCGTCGAGCCGGATCGTCCCCTCATCGACCTCGTAGAAACGCGGCAACAGCTTGAGCAGGGTCGACTTGCCGCTGCCGGAGCGGCCGACGAAGGCGACCGTCTCGCCAGCACCGATGGTCAGATCGATGCCGTCAAGCACCCGCCCCTTGTCCTGGTCGTAGGCGAAGGCCACCCCCTCGAAGGCCAGCTCACCGCGGGCACGCGTCAGGCGGCGGGTGCCGTGGTCCGGCTCCGGCGCCTGATCGAGAAAGTCGAACAGGCTCTCGGCGGCGGCAATCCCCTTCTGCAGCTCGGCATTGACCTTGAGCAGGCGCTGGATCGGCTGGGCCAGCAACATCATCGCTGCCATGAAGGAGACAAAGGTACCAGCGGTAATCTCCTCCAGCATTGCCGGGAGTGTAGCCATATAGACGATGAAAGCGAAGGCAACCGCAACGATCATCTGCACCACAGGGGTACTGATGGCATCGGTCAGCACGCTTTTCATGTGCTGGCGGCGATTGTACTCATTGACCCGCCCGAACCGGTTACGTTCGAAGCGGGTTCCAGCAAAGATGCGAATCTCGCGGTGTGCCTCGATCGCCTCTCCGGAGACCCGCACGACATCACCCATCGAGGTCTGAATACGTCGACTGAGGGTGCGGAAACGGCGACTGACCTGGCTCACAATCAGTGCCAGCGGCGGAGCAACACAGAGGATGATCAGCGCCAGTGTGGCATTCAGCCAGATCATCCAGCCGACCAGCCCGATCACCATCAGGGTATCCTTGACCAGTGACGTCACCGCACTGGTCGTGGCCGCCGCCACCTGTTCGACATGGTAGGAGGCCTTGGTGATCAGATCGCCCGAGGCATTACGATCAAAGTAACCCACCGGCAGCAGCAACAGCTTGTCGAAGACCTCGCCACGAAGCTGCAGAATCACCTTGCGTGCAATCCAGCTCATGCCGTAGCGCGTTGCGAACTCGGCCATGCCACGCACCAGAAAGAGGCCGATCAGGGCGATCGGGATCATCCGAATCACATCCGGATCGCGCTCGACGAAGCTGCCATCCATCAGTGGCTTCATCAGGGCGGCCAGCCCGGTCGCCGTCGCGGCCACTGCCGCCATCGCCACCACGGCCAGGGCGAAGACCTTCCAGTGAACAGGAAAGACGTAGCCCAGCAGGCGTCGATAGATGGCGACGCCCCCCTCCCGGTCACTCATTCCCGGTCCGGGTCGCAAAAGTCAGATTGACATAGCCGAGCTGCCGGGCCGCATCCATCGCCGTCACCACGGCCTGGTGCGGGGTATTGCGATCGGCGCTGATGACGATGCGCGGATCGTTCAGCGCCTGACCGGCCTCGCGCAGGGCGCGGCGCACCACCTCGACGTGGGTCGAGACCACCTGCTGGCCGTTGATGTAGAACTGGCCACTGGTGTCGATGACAATCTCGACCACGTCGCGCTCGACCACGGCCTGTTCGCCCTCGGCCTCCGGCAGTTCGATGGTCAGCTCCGCCTCGCGGCTGAAGGTGGTCGAGACCATGAAGAAGATCAGCAACAGAAAGACGACGTCGATCAGCGGCGTCAGGTTGAGGTCGGGCGGGTTGCGCCGGCGGCCGGGACGCAGATTCACGCCACCCCTCCGGCGCGGAAGTCGTCGTCCTGCTCGCGCTCACCGTGGATCACCTCGACCAGCTTCAGCGCCTCCTCCTCCATCACCATCACCAGCTCATCGGCGCGGCCCTGGAAATAGCGGTAGAAGATCAGCGCCGGGATCGCCACCGAGAGGCCGGTGGCGGTGGTGATCAGCGCCTCGGAGATACCGCCGGCCAGCACGGTGGGGTTGCCCACCCCTTCGGCGGTGATCGCGGAGAAGACCTTGATCATGCCGATGACCGTGCCGAGCAGGCCAAGCAGCGGCGTGATCGAGGCGATGGTGCCGAGGGTGTTGAGGTAGCGTTCCAGCTCCATCGCCACCTGGCGACCGGTCTCCTCGATCGCATCCTTCATCACCTCGCGCGGATGGTCACGATTGACCAGCCCGGCCGCCAGCACCCGACCCAGCGGTGAACTGTCGCGCAGGGAATCGATCTCCTTGCGGTCGAGCTCACGCACCCGATGGCGGTGCCAGACCCGGGCCAGCAGATCGCCCGGGGTGACCCGCCCGCGCTGCAACGACCACAGCCGCTCGCCGATGATGGCCAGCGCCACCACCGAGCAGAGCAGAATCGGCACCATCAGGATGCCACCGGCCTTCACGATCTCAAACACGACCCACTCCTTGCTTGTCTCATTCGTTAATCTGTTCTACCAGCCAGTCACCCAGCGTCTCCAGCAGGGCAGGCAGGGCGCGATTGAACGCGGTGACCGCCGCCTCGGCCCCCACACCGTTCAGAGCCACCTGCTGCGCCAACCGGTGGCTGGCGACCACCTGCCCGCTCGCCGGGCGGCTCAGGGTGACGCGCAACGCGATCCGCACCTGGTCACGTCCATCCAGCCACTCCTGCTGCAGTGCCAACAGATCGCTGTCCAGGCGCAAGACATCCGCCCCGCCGGTACCGGCGCCCCGCCCTGCCACCACGGCACGAAAACCGCCACTTCCCTCAGCGGCGGCGACCAGCAGCGGCTCCAGCTGACGCGCCGGGGTATCGACCCAGCGCGCATCCCGGTAACCCTGTGCCCGGTGCGGTTCGTTCAGGTACAGAATACTACGGCTATCCAACCCCGGCACGGCCCTGATCGGCATCACCAGCAGAACCGGGCCATCCGAGTCGAGCCGTTCGACCACCTCGGCGTGCAGGCGGTACTCGGTCGGCGCCGCACCCGGCGACCGATCGGGCAGCACACTGCAGCCCGACAAAAAGAGCAGCACCACAACCCAGACCCTACGCATTGCCATCACTCCCCCGGCCCCGGCGCCGGCTGCGGCGCACCAAAGAGCAGGCGCTGCGGCTCACGCTCCAGCGACTCGGCCAACCGCTCCAGGCGAAGCGCCAGGCGCCGCACCTCCTCCAGACCCACCTCCAGCCCCACCGCGGTCTCATTGCCGCGCAGGCGCAACTCGGTGGCGCTCTGCACCAGCACCGTCCCTACCGTCTCGCTGTTGCGGGCCAGCGCCGTGCCGGCCTGCTCGACACCCGCAGCGGCCTGATCGATCCGATGCAGTGTCCGCTCCAGCCCCTGCGCCGCACGTGCCGCCAATACAAAGGCGTCGTGGGCCTGAGCCACCACGTCACCGACCTGTTCACCGTGGGTGGCCAAATGGGCACTGAATCGCCCCAAGTGTTCCAGCGTAGCAGCCAGATTGGCCAGGTTCTCATCGTCCAGCAACCGCTCCAGCCGTTCAGAGAGGCGGGCCACGTCATCGACCACGGCACCCACCGCACGGTCGAGCCGGGCGATCAGCGACGGTCCGGCCACCAATTCAGGGTACGGCTCGCTGCGCCGTTGCGGCAGCACCGGCGCCTCCGGCGTGCCGCCGGAGAGCTCCAGGCTGGCCAGCCCGGTCAGCCCCTGGGTCGTCAGCACCGCCTCGGTATCGGCGCGCAGCGGCGTACCGGCGAAGACCTCCAGCACCAGACGCACTCGGCGCGGGTCGTCCGGGTCCAGCGCAATGCTCCCCACCCGACCGATCTCGACCCCGCGATAACGCACCGGCGCACGCAGGTTCAGCCCCGCCACCGACTCTTCGGAGTAGACCACATAGTAATCGAACTGACGCTTTTCCAGACCGACGGTCAGCCACAGCACCACGGCGACGAAGAGGCCGCCCAGCAGCAGCACAAAGGCGCCGACCAGCGTGTGGTTCATACCGCTGCGCATGCGGCCTCCCCGGCGGCGCGGCCACGCGGGCCGCTGAAGTAGTCTCGAATCAGCGGATGGTCATGGTGCACCAACTCGGCCATCGGGGCCTGGGCCAGCACCCGCCGCTCCCCTAAAAAGGCGACCCGATCAGTCACCGCCCAGAGCGAATCGAGATCGTGGGTCACCATCACCACGGTCAGGCCGAGCGCGCGCTGCAATTGGCGCAGCAAGGTATCAAAGGCCGCCGCACTCTGCGGGTCGAGCCCGGCGGTCGGCTCATCCAGAAAGAGCAGATCGGGATCGAGCGCCAGCGCACGCGCCAACGCCGCCCGCTTGACCATGCCCCCGGAGAGCTCGCGCGGGTAGCGCTCGGCCGCCTGCGGCGGCAGGCCGACCAGGGCCACCTTGAGCGCGGCGACCTCATCGATCAGCGCAGCCGGCAACGAGCTGTGTTCATGCAGCACCATGGCGACATTCTCGCGCACCGTGAGCGAACTGAACAGAGCCCCCTGCTGAAAGAGCACCCCGAAGCGGCGGCGCAGCCGGTCGGCGCCGGCGGCGTCGAGGTCGGTCAGCGCCTGACCGTAGAGCGCCACCCGCCCGGCCTGAGGCGGCTGCAGCATCAACAGGGTGCGCAGCAAGGTGGTCTTGCCCGAGCCGGAGCCACCGACCAGACCGACCACCTCCCCCGCCTCGACGGTCAGATCGAGGCCGTCGTGGACCACCTCGTCACCAAAGCGATTGACCAGCCCGGCGACCTCGACGACCCGCTCCATCACAGATTCAGCCAACTGAAGAGCACGGAAAAGAGGGCGTCGGCGACGATCACCAGAAAGATCGCCTGCACCACGCTCAGCGTGGTATGACGCCCGACACTCTCGGCACCGCCGCTGACGCGAAAGCCCTCGAAACAACCGACCAGAGCGATGATCGCAGCGAAGAAGGGCGCCTTGCCGACGCCGACCAGAAAGGCGCTCGGGTAGACCACCTCGGGAAAGCGGGCGATGAAGTCGGACAGGCTGACGCCGAGCACCAGCCAGGCGATCAACATGCCGCCAAAGACGCCGAGCAGGTCGGCAAAGACGGTCAGCAGCGGGAGCGCGATCAGCAGTGCCAGCAGGCGCGGCAGCACCAACCGCTCGACCGGGCTGATACCCAGCGTACGCAGCGCGTCGACCTCCTCGCGCACCTGCATGGTGCCGATTTGCGCGGTCCACGCCGAGCCGGTGCGCCCGGCCACGATGATCGCGGCAATCAGCGGCCCCAGTTCGCGCAGCGTGGTCAGTGCCACCAGTTCGACGATGAAGATATTGGCACCGTACAGCTTGAGCTGCTGGCCGCCCTGGTAGGCGATGACCACGCCGATCAGAAAGGCGAGCAGGCCGACGATCGGCAGTGCAGCGACCCCGGCGCTGTGGATCAGCCCCAAGACCTCACGCCACGGCATCCGTCCGGGGCGGCGCACCAGCCTGGCCGCGACCACGGTCGTCTCGCCGATGAAGGCGAGAAAGGCGTGGGCCCGTTCCAGCCGGGCAACAACCTGACGGCCGGTCGTCGGCAGAATCCCCTCCTCGTCCCGCACCGGGCGTGCCGGGGCCATGCGTGCACGGCTCTCGCGCACCCGCTCGAGCAGCTCCTGACGCGCCCCGGCCAGCCCCTCGATCGCGACGCCGCCGGCCTGCTCACTCAGCCGCAGCAGCCACAGCGCCCCGGCCGTATCCAGCGCCGCCAGTGCAGCGGCGTCCACGGCCCCCACCGCCGCACCGGGTGGCAGCCCCGGCGGCTGGGCGCCCAATCCGTCCACGGTCCACGCGCCGACGGCACGCAGGCGACCTTCACGCCATAGAAGTGCGGCCGCCTCAGCCATCGGCCAGCCAGCGCCCAAGCGCCGGCATGAAGTGAGCCACCCCCTCCAGCACCCCGGCGCTGTAATGGCCGTTCATGCCGAGAAAGCCGCCCGTGGCCAGATAGAGGCGCTGCGGTTGGGCCGCCCCGGCCAGCGCCGCCTCACGCACCTCCGGCGCAGCGTTGGCTACCAGCACCGCCTGCAGCCCGCTGGTCAGCGGCTCCAGATCGTTGCCGCTGTCGCCGGAAAAGAGGGTCTGCTGTTCATCGGCACCGAGTTCGGCCATCAGGTAGCGGATCGCCGCCAGCTTGTCGGCGCTGGCCGGCAAGACATCGAGCAGCCCCACCCCCTTCTCCTCATCGATACTCCAGATCGACTTGGCCCGAATACCATGCTGCGCCAGCCGCCGCGCCACCTCGGCCAACAGCGCCGTGCTGTCGCCCGAAAGCGCCGCGTAGTAGCTGAGCTTGAAGCGGTTCTGCTTCTCTGCCTCCTGCAGGGTCAGACCGTCGATGCCCTCAAGCAGCCCGGCCAGCGCGGCACCGTCGCGCCCCTGCCAGTCCGGGGCAATCTGCGCCTGCCAGCCGGGCAGCGGTGACCAGCCGTCTTCAGCGACGCGGTAGATCGTGGTGCCGACATCGCCGATCGCGTAGTCCGGCAGCGGCAGCGACCACGTCTCGATCGCCTCCTCGATCAAGGCGCGGTGACGCCCGCTGACGTAGGCCAGCTGCACATCGTCACGGGCCGCCAGCGCCCGCAGCCGATCCCGCGCCCCCGACGACTCCGGCTGGGCGCCATTCGGGATCAGGGTGCGGTCCAGGTCGCTGCACAGCAGCAGTTGCAGATCGGCCACGTCAGCCTCCCAGCAGCCGGTCGTAGATGCGAAAGCCGGCAACGTAGGTGCCGATCGAGGAGCCGAAACCGGCCAGGAAGAAGACCAGCAGGGTTCGCGAGACGCGGTTGCGCCACCAACCGCGCCACGTGGTCACGTCGCTGCGCAGACGGTGAAAGTCCTCCACCCTTGGCTTGCGCAGCCAGACCTCGACCGCCCCGGCCACCATACTGGCGCCGATCATCGGATTGAGCGAGGTCCACGGCGCGGCCAGAAAGGCAGCCATGATCGTCACCGGGTGGGCGCCGGCAATCGTCGCCCCCAGCGCCGAGAGCACCCCGTTGATCAGAATCCAGTCCCACACCATCATCCGGCCCAGCTCCGGGCTGCGCGAGAAGCCGATGGCAAAACCGGCCAGGATGATCGCCACAATCAGCCACGGCAGCACCTTCGGCCAGCGCGCCGGCGCCGGAAACTGCTCCAGCGCGCGCTGCTGCTCGCGCGGCTGATCACAGCCGGCGCCCTGCTCCAGATAACCGGCCATGCCGGCCAGATGGCCGGCGCCGACCACCGCCAGAATTCGGCGATGGCCGCCCTCCTGCGCCTCCTCGCACAGCCGCGCCACCATATAGCGGTCACGCTCATCGATCAGCGGGCCGTAGAGCGCCTTGTCACGGTCGGCAAACTCGGCGAAGGTGGTCTCCAGGATATCGCCCTCCTTGAGCCGCTCGATCTCCGCCTCGCTCACCTGCTCGCGCGACACCACGCTGCCGAGCAGCCCGCCGAGCAGGCCAAAGCGCTGCCACCACGGCACGTTGCGATAGACCCGTTTCATCGTCACGCCAATGTCGCGGTCGATCAGCAGCACCGGCAGATGGCGCTCAAGCGCCCCGTCGATCGCCGTACGCATCTCCGCCCCCGGCTCGATGCCGAACTGCTCGGCCAGGCGTTGCTGATAGGCGCCCAAGGCCAGGCTCGCCGCCAGCATCCCGGCCCGCCCATCACGCAGCACCCGAAACAGATCGGTCTGTCCCCAGACATCAGGGCGGGTCAGCGCCGAGTGGCGCGCCGGACACAACTCCACCGCCACCGCATCAAAGTCACCCTCCGCCAGCACCCGCGCCACCTCCTCGGCACTGGTACGGGAGACGTGGGCCGTGCCCAGCAAGGTGATCTCGGTCTCACCGACACGCACCACGCGCATCGGCCCCTGAACGGCAGCGTCGGTCATTTTGATATTTGATTAGGCGTAAAAGGTGAGATTATCGGCCATCGCCTTGCGTCTGTACAACCGTGTTAAAATCCGACGCACAAGCAGGAGACAAACGGGATGGGGATGAGCGAACACCATGCGGCCTTGCTGGCCGAGTTGATTGAGCGGATCCACGATCACGGCGAGTTGCCGAAGCTGCTGAGTGAGCTGGAGCCGCGTCTGCTGGAGCTGCTGCAGGCCGAGCGGCTGACCCTCTACCGGCGCAGCCGGGGTGATCGAGAGATCGTCTCGCTGTTCAAGAGTGGCGGGGACACCAACGAGATTCGGGTGCCGCTGTCGAACAGTTCGATTGCCGGCCATGTCGCGCTCAACCAGCAGCCGCTGCGCATCGACGATGTACACGACGCCCAGGCGCTGGCGCGCATCCATCCAAGTCTGCAGTTCGACAGCTCGTTTGACCGCCTCACCGGCTTTCGCACCCGTTCGATGGTGGTGGTGCCGGTCAAGTCGGGCGATGTCTTTCTCGGCGTGCTGCAGGTCCTCAACCACCGCGATGGCGGCAGTTTCAGCGATGACGATGTGGCGCTGGCCCAGCGCTTGGCCAACGTGCTCGGCCAGCGCTTTCGCAACGATCTGCAGGCGACCAGCGGGCCGTATGACTGGCTGGTGGCACAGCAGCGCCTGAGTCGACCACAGCTGGATGCGCTGCTCCAGCGCGCGAAGCAGGAGCGTATCCGGATCACCGATCTGCTGCGCCACGAACTGGGGATCAGCGCCGAGGAGATCGGCGCCTCGCTGGAGCGTTACTATCAGGTGCCGTACATGGCCTATGACCCGGCCGTGGAGATCCCGCGCGAGCTGCTGCGCGGCATCAACGAGGCGTACCTGCGCAAGCAGCTCTGGGTGCCGGTGGCCGGTGACCGCGATGAGGTGACCCTCCTCATCGACGACCCTTCCGATGCCGAACGCATCATGGAGATCCAGAACGTTCTGGCGGCCAGCGAGTATGTCTTTCGCGTCGGTCTGCCGGAGGACATCCTGCGCTTTCTCGGTCAGGAGATCGGCACCAACCCCGGCGCCGATATCTCCGAGCTGGTCGGCAAGCTGCAGGAGGAGTCGGACGAGGCCGAGGCGGATGAGATCGAGACCCAGGTCGACGAGAACGAGGCGACCGTCATCCAGCTGGTCAACCGGCTGATCCACGACGCCTACAAGGCCAACGCTTCCGATATCCATATCGAGCCGGGCAAGGGGCGCGCGCCCTCGGTGGTGCGGCTGCGCGTCGACGGGGTCTGCCGTGCCGCGCTGCAGATCCCCTCCACCCACATCCGCGCCGTCGTCTCACGCATCAAGATCATGGCGCAGCTCGACATCTCCGAGCGGCGCAAGCCGCAGGACGGCAAGCTGGTGGTGCGCTTTCGCGGCCAGCCGCTGGAGCTGCGCGTGGCGACGATCCCCACGGTCAACGGCGAGAGCGTGGTCATGCGCATCCTCGCCGCCTCCGAGCCGCTGCCGCTGGAGAAGCTCAGCCTCAGCCCGCGCAACATGACACAGCTCGAGAATGCCATCGCCCACCCGCACGGCATCTTCCTCGTGGTCGGCCCCACTGGCTCGGGCAAGACGACCACGCTGCACGCCGTGCTTGGCCGCATCAACAGCCCGGACCGCAAGATATGGACCGCCGAAGACCCGGTGGAGATCACCCAGCCGGGGCTACAACAGGTTCAGGTCAACGCCAAGACCGGCTTTACCTTTGCCAACGCGCTGCGCGCCTTCCTGCGCGCCGACCCCGACGTGATCATGATCGGCGAGATGCGCGACAAGGAGACCGCCCACGCCGGTGTGGAGGCCTCGCTGACCGGCCACCTGGTCTTCTCCACCCTGCACACCAACTCGGCCGCAGAGACCGTGGTGCGACTGCTCGACCTTGGCCTTGACCCGGTCAGCTTCGCCGACGCCTTCCTCGGCGTGCTCGCCCAGCGCCTGGTACGCACCCTCTGCCCCGACTGCCGCGAGCCGTACACCGCCGGCGCCGAAGAGCGCACCCGCATCGAACGCTACTACGGAACACAGTGGCTGAAGGAGCTGGCACTGCCCGACACACTGACCCTGCACCGCGCCAAGGGGTGTGACGCCTGCCACCAGACCGGTTACCGTGGCCGGGTCGGCATCCATGAACTGCTGACTACCTCGCCGCGCATCACCGACCTGATCTACCACCGCGCCACCGCCACCGAGCTGAAGCAGGCCGCCCTCGACGAGGGCATGCGCACCCTGATGCAGGACGGTATCACCAAGCTGGTCGCCGGCCACATCGACATCGAGCAACTGCTGCGAGTGGTGGCGGAGTAGGCTACTTCTCCGTGCGCACCCAGCTGCCATCCCAATCGGCCGGCGGCGGCTCGCGGCGCAGCTCGGCGATCCGCTCCAGATAGAGCGCGTAGAGGTCGAGCGTCGGCTGCACCTGCTGCAGCGCCGTGAAGGCCGCCTCGGCCGCCTCCCACTGCTGCCGACGGTAGGCGGCCAACGCCGCCTCAAGCTGCGCCAGCTCGTCATGCAGCGCCGCCGTCGCCTCCTCGGCACGGCAGACCGGCTGGTAGACGTGGACCGGCTGCTGCTTGCCCTTGACCCGCACCCGATCCAGCTCGCGCCAGACGAAACGCTCCCCGGCCAGCGCGCGGGTGCGCTCCCCCACCACCAGGCCGACGCCGTAGTACTTGGTCGTGCCCTCCAACCGCGAGGCGAGGTTGACCGCATCGCCCAGCACGGTGTAGGCGCGGCGGTACTCCGAGCCCATGTCGCCGACGTTCATCGGCCCGCTGTTGATGCCGATGCCGATCGCGACCGGCGGCCAGCCTTGGGCCGTGAACTCGGCGCTCAGCCGCTCGGTCTCGGCCAGCATCGTCAGCGCCGCCTCGATGGCGTGAGCGGCGTGTTCAGGATCGTCGACCGGCGCCCCCCAGAAGGCCATCACCAGATCACCGATGTACTTGTCGATGGTGCCGCGGTGGTCGAAGATGATCCGCGTCATCGGCGTGAAGAAGCGGTTGAGCAGCCGCTTCAGCTCATCAGCCGGGAGCGACTCGGATAGGGTAGTGAAGCCGCGAATGTCGGCGAAGAGGACGCTCAGCTCCTTGGACTGCCCCTCGAAGCCGAAATCGCCCGGGTGCTCGCTCATCTCCTCAACCAGCTGCGGCGGCACGTACTGGCCGAACATCTCCTTTAGTTGACGCTCGGCCCGCTCCTCGAAGAAAAACCCCCATAGCAAGTTATGCATCACCAGCACCACCACCATCAGCATCGGCGTCGCCAGGTCGAGGATCAGCCCGGCCCGTAGCCAGAAGGTCTCGGTCAAGACGACCAGCAGCACCAGGGTGACCAACAGGACCAGCGCAATGGCCAGCGGGGCCAGACGCGGCAGCAGCAGCGCCAGCAGGATGCCCAGTACGACCCCGATCACCAGGTTGGCGCCCTTGGCCCACGACGGCACAACCAGAAAGTCGCCGTCGAGCAGCGCCGCCACCACGTTGGCCTGGATCTCGACGCCGGGGAAGACCGGCCCCATCGGCGTCGCCCGCAGATCAAACAGGCCCGGCGCGGTGGTGCCGACCAGCACGATAGCGCCGTCGGGGATAGCGTCCTGCGCCCCGCCGCTCAGCAGCTCGCCGGCCGAGAGATAGGGGAAGGTGCCGCGCGGTCCGCGATAGGGGATCAGCATGCGTCCGTGGCCATCGGTCGGTACGATCAGGTCGGCATCGAGCCAGATCTGCTCGATCTGCTGCGACTCGCCGATCCTCGCCACCTCCAGATGCAGCTCGTCGAAGAAGAGGAACTGGCGCACCGTCTCCACCGCCAGCGCGCCGTAGAGTTGGTCGTCCAGCCGGGCCAGCAACTGCACCCGCCGCACCAGCCCGTCGGCGTCGGGCACGATACTGAAGAAACCGCTGGCCGCCGCGGCCTGAGCCAGAATCGGCAGCGGGGCGGTGTAGCCCTGCTCCGCCGGCATGCCCAGCTCGGCGACCAGCGCGGGCTGCGTCAGCGGCAGGGGAGGAGGTAGCTGACCGACGCGCAGCCTGTCGACCGGACTGAAGACGTAGCCCAGCACCACCTCCTCACCTGCCATCGCCTCGGCAAAGCGTCGATCACCGTCCAATTGGTCGGCCAGCGGCGTGATGGCGTCGATCAGCGCGGGCTGTTCGCCCAGTGCCGCAGCCACCGCATCAACCGGATTGCGCTGCGGCTCGGCAAAGAGGATATCGAAGGCGACCACCGCCGCACCGGCGGCGAAGAGCCGGTCGAGCAGCTCGGCCATGCGCTGGCGCGACCACGGCCAGTGGCCCTCGCGTTGCAGCGAGCGCTCATCGATATCGACGATGACGATCGGCGTCGAAGGCGGCTCGGCGCCGTGGCGCATCCGGGCATTGGCCTGCATGCGCAGGTCGTAGGTCACCAGCTCCAGCCGCTCAAGCGGCTGATCGAACCCGGCCACCCAGCCGAGCCGTGCCGCCATCAGGGCGACCACCAGCAGCAGTCCGACCAGGGCAGCCCAGCGGCGCAGCCGCGCGACCGACATGGTCAGCGGCAGTCGAGGTAGCGGGTACCGTGCTCCTGCGCCGGAATGTCGAACGTCTCCATATCCGGCTGATCGACCTCATCCGGCTGTTCGACTCCACCGCCCTCCAGCTCCGGGTCCTGGAGCAGGATCGCCGGCGGTAGCGGCAGCAATTGGCTCAACCCGGTCATGTCGGTGTAGGAGGAGTGGCCCGCCGGCACCAGGAGTGTCCCGACCAGCGTTGCGCCTGCATGGGTGTGGGTATAGAGGCCGTCGAGCGGTGGGTCGATGCCGATCTGCTGTAGATCAACGCAATCACCCTGACAGAAGCGGGCCAGGAAGTCGGTGCCGCGTATCCCCATCGTGGCGACCGGCGTCTCCAGAGTGTAGCTCTCGTGACGCCCTTCGCCGATGGCGCCGGTGACAGCGCGCAGGCCACCACGCAACAGCCGGGTGGCCTGGTTGTCCGTCTCCGGCTCATTGTTGTACTGGTAGCTCTCGATCAGCAGCCGCGTGCCGGGGCGCAGAGTCATCGCGCCACCGTCGCTGAAGGTCAGGCGCACACGGCCATCGACCGCCGTCGCCACGGTGTCGCCGACGTAGACCGGGTCGCCGCGCTGCAAGGTGCGGATGGCCGCACCGACGGCGTCGAAGACGGTGACCTCGCCGGCCACCGCAGTGGCATGGCCAGCCGGCTCCTGGGCCGCTGCGGCGAGGCTGGACAGCAGCAGCGTGATCAGCAGCAGGGGCGTGAAAAGGGGGCGGATTGCTCTCATCTCAACGCTCCTCAGCGACACATCAACTGCTGACCAT
>SKWO01000075.1 GCA_007128895.1 Gammaproteobacteria bacterium | reverse complement strand
GGTGGCGATCGGCAACGGCACCGCCTCGCGCGAGACCGACCGCCTCGCCGCCGAGCTGGCCAAACGGGTCCCGGGACTGACCAAGCTGGTCGTCTCCGAGGCCGGCGCCTCGGTCTACTCCGCCTCCGAACTGGCCAGCCATGAGCTACCCGGTATCGATGTCTCGCTGCGCGGCGCCGTCTCCATCGCCCGTCGCCTGCAGGACCCGCTCGCCGAGCTGGTCAAGATCGAGCCGAAGGCGATCGGCGTCGGTCAGTACCAGCACGACGTCAACCAACCACGCCTCGCGCGCACCCTCGACGCCGTGGTCGAGGACTGCGTCAACGCCGTCGGCGTCGACGTCAACAGCGCCTCTCCGGCCCTGCTCGGCCGCGTTGCCGGCCTCGGCCCGACCCTCGCCGAGCGGATCGTCGAGCAGCGCAACCAGCACGGCCCCTTCCGCGACCGTCAGGCCCTGCTCGCCGTGCCACGCCTCGGTGCCAAGGCGTTCGAGCAGGCCGCCGGCTTTCTGCGCATCAGCGGCGGCGCCAACCCGCTCGACGCCTCCGCCGTCCACCCCGAGGCCTACCCGGTGGTCGAGCGGCTGCTGACACGCAGCGGCAAGACGATCCGCGAGATCATCGGCAACCGTGACTTCCTGCAGTCGGTGCGCGTCGCCGAGTTGACCGACGAACGCTTCGGCGAGCCGACCGTGCGCGACATCCTCGCCGAGCTGGAGAAGCCGGGCCGCGACCCGCGCCCCGAGTTCCGCACCGCCACCTTCCGCGAAGGGGTCGAGAAGATCGGCGACCTGAAGCCGGAGATGGTGCTGGAGGGGGTGGTGACCAACGTCACCAACTTCGGTGCCTTCGTCGACATCGGCGTCCATCAGGACGGCCTGGTCCACATCTCCCAGCTCGCCGACCGCTTCGTCAAGGATCCGCACAGCGTGGTCAAGGCCGGTGACGTGGTCAAGGTGCAGGTGGTCGAGGTCGACCTGCCGCGCCAGCGCATCGCCCTGACCATGCGCCTCGGTAGCGCAGACGCGCGCGAACCCCGCGAGCGCTCGCAGAAACGCAGCAGCCCCCCGTCCACCCGCACGCCGCCCCCCACCGCGAGCCGACCAGCGGCCACCGGGTTGCTGGGCGAGGCGCTGGCCAACGCACTTAAGAAGAGGTAGCCCATGCAGACCCTCGTGATCCACCGCTCCGCCCTCGACCCGGAGAGCCGCGACGCCATCGCCGAGCTGGCCGGGGCCGCGCCGCAGGCGTGCCGAGGCTATCTGCGTGTCGACCACGCCGCCTTCGCCCCGCAGACCGTCGAGCGGCTGCGCGACGCCCTTGGCTGCGACGTCAACGCGGTGCCGCCGGGTCTGGGCAGCGCCGGGCTGTTGATCAGCGACATGGACTCGACCCTGATCACCATCGAGTGCATCGACGAGATCGCCGACTTTGCCGGGCTCAAACCGCAGGTGGCCGAGATCACCGAGGCGGCGATGCGTGGCGAACTCGACTTCGAGGGCTCACTGACCCGCCGCGTCGCCCTGCTCGAAGGGCTGTCGGAGTCGGCGCTGGAAGAGGTCTGGCGTGAGCGGCTGCGCCTGACCCCCGGTGCAGAGGCGCTCGCCGCCGGGCTGAAGCAGCGCGGCCTGCGCTTCGCCCTGGTCTCCGGCGGCTTCACCTTCTTCACCGAGCGGCTCAAGGCACAGCTCGGCCTCGACTTCACCCTGGCCAACACGCTGGAGGTGGTGGAGGGCCGGCTGACCGGCCGCGTCCTCGGCGAGATCGTCGGCGCCCAGGTCAAACGCCGCTTTCTGCTGCAGACCGCCGAGCAGCTCGGCCTGACACCGAGCCAGACCCTCGCCGTCGGTGACGGCGCCAACGACCTGCCGATGCTCCAGGCCAGCGGCCTCGGCATCGCCTTCCGCGCCAAACCGAAGGTTCAGGCACAGGCCGCCGCCCATCTCAACCACAGTGGCCTGGATGCGATCCTGCACCTGATCGACGCGGGGGGGAGGTAGAAGGCGCTTTGTGGCCGTTCAGCCTGTTGTGTGCAGAGGGAAGTCGGTCACTTCTTTGTGGGGTGCCTGTATGGTAATCTTCAGGCCCAACGCCTTGGCCACTTTGGCCACCGTAGCGAACGTGGGATTACCCTCCGGGGATAACGCCTTGTACAGACCCTCGCGGGTCAGGCCTGTCTCTTTTGCCAGCTGGGTCATGCTCCTGGCGCGTGCGATAACACCCAGCGCATGGACGATGAAGGCCGGATCGTCCCCGGCTTCCTCCATACAAGCCTCAAGATAGAGCTGAATATCCTCGTCGGTCTTGAGATACTCGGCCGAATCCCAGCGCGTGGTTTTAGTGCTCATCGACTACTCCTCCAGACCTCTTGCGAGCGCCTTGGCCTTCACGATGTCTGTCGCTTGGGTACTTTTATCACCGCCAACCAGCAGGATAACAACAACAGAACCTTTCTCCACGAAATAGACTCGATATCCCGGGCCATGGAAAATCCGCAGTTCACGCACACCCTCTCCAACGGATTCGACATCACCGTAATGCCCCATCTCCAGACGATCGATTCTGATCTGGATGCGTATCTTGGCTCGGCGGTCTTTGAGAGCGTTGAACCACTTCGCAAACTGGGCTGTTTTACGAATCTCCTTCATGTGTGAACTATAGTTTACGAAAACGCGTGCGTCAACGACACGCTATGGTTATGAGCCGCCTTGCGCATTGGCGTTCGGTGCCCCCAAACATCGAGCTGACTAGCCCGGTTCGTCCGCTGAGCCGGCCAGGCTGAGGGCGCGCAGGCGGGCGCCCTTCTTGCGCTGGTGGCCAAGCATACGCCGCAGGATCTCGTCGAGCACTTCGACGGCTCGCACAATGAACGGCCCCTTGTTCAGCATGACGCAGTCGGCGCGACCGGACATCGCCGCGTCGGTGACCTCCGGGCGGGTGGCCACGCCGTTCTTGGCCAGTGTTTCGAGCACCTGGGTAGCCCAGATCACCGGCACATGGGCCGCCTCGGACAGCCAGAGAATCTCCTCCTGGATCTCGGCCAGGCGGACACTGCCCAGCTCGACCGCCAGGTCACCACGCGCGATCATCAGTGCCAACGGTTGGCGCCCAATCGCACCCAGCAGAAGATCGGGCAGGTTGCGCACGGCGCGCGCGGTCTCGATCTTGGCCACCACGACGAGGTGGTCGGCGTTGCGCGCCTGCAGCTCTCGGATCATGGTGTCCATGTCTTCCAGGGTCTGCACGAAAGAGAATCCGACCATGTCGGCGTAGCGCGCGACAAAGTCGAGGTCGTGCAGATCCTTTTCAGTCAGCGCCGGCAGGTCGATCTCGGTGTCGGGGAAGTTGAGTCCCTTGTCCGGCTTGACCGGCTCGCCCTTGGGGCGCGCATGGGTCACGCGCAGCAGCAAGCCGTCATGGGTCGACGTCTCGACCACGGCGCCGATGCGACCGTCGTCGATCCAGACCGCCGCTCCCTCCGTCAGCTGGTCGAGCACGGCCGGCAAGGTGCAGGCGATGCGCGCCGGTTCGACGATCTGACCATCCTCATCGCGCCGCGCCGGGCGACCGGGCTCCTGGTGTCGGGTCAACAGCAGTGGATCACCACGCTGCACGCGAATCGTCTCATCACGCCCGGCGAAGCTCTCGATACGCCATGCTCCAGTGATCTCGTGGTAGGTGCCGTCGGCCTCCAGCCGCCGCCAGCGCAGCGGCATGCCGGGCAGTAACCAGGCGCTGTCACGGCACTCGCCCAACCAGTGGCCGGAGGGCAGTTCACCGACCACGTCGATGACCCGGGTCTTGCCACGGGTGTCGATCAGGCTCAGGCGATCGCCCACCTGCAGCCCCTCGACCATCTCCCTGGGCAGCGGCAGCAGGGGCTGGCTGGCGCGCCCATCGGCCGGCTCGGCAGCGTCGTCGTGGCTGGCCAGCAGCACCACGCTGGCGGGCTCGACCGGACGCCCGAAGCGATCACGCCGGGGACGCAGGTGGATCACCGCCGGCGCGACCTCGGCCGGTCCGGTGCGCAACTTGTGACCAGCCAGATCCATCTGGATACGACAACGACCGGGCAGCTGCAGCTCCTGTTCGACGGCGCGCAGGTTGTCGATCATCCTTTTCCAGGTCTCAGCGTCATCGTGGGCGCAATTGATGCGCACCGCGTCGGTACCGCTCAGGAGCAGATCGCGCAACAGTGAATGGTCGTACGCGGCCTCGGTCGGCAGGGTCACCATGATGCGGGTGGTACGTCCCTCTCGCGCCGCACCGAAGAGCGCCTCGGCGTTCTGCTCGAGTCGCTCACGCCCCTCCTCGAAGGTGACGGTGGGACACTGATGGCCGACCGGTTCGGCCTCGCTCGCCTCCAGCCCCGTGGCCAGCGCCAGCAGCCGGATGACGCGCTCCAGGCTGGCGGCCACGTGTGACTCGCAACGGCCAAGCGACGAGAGGCCCGTGGCCGCCAGGCGATCCTGCAACGTGCGCAGGTCACGACGCCGAAAGGCGAGGTAGTGGGCCAGGTTGCCGGCACTGCGCAGATCGCGCCCGGCCACAAAGCAGCAGCCGGAGAAGCGGTGCATCAGCGCCATCGCCTCGCGGTCGACGGCACGATGCAGTGCCTTCAATTCGGCGTGCAGTTGCTGTAATTCATCGCATTCGGTCATGGTCGTCTCCACAAGCAGTCGACGCATCCTGACATGGGCAGGTTGCAGAACGATGTCGTCCGAAGTGCCGCTTCGGTCACATCCCTGTCAAGGTTCCCCCGCAAAATGGCCCCCACGGCGCCGGAAAACCGTCGGCATACCGAACCATGCAACGACCAGGAGGCCGCCATGAAGATCCTGATTACCGTAACCGATGCGAAGATCCGTCGCATCGTCGGCAACATGCTGGCGGTGGACGGCCACGAGGTCATCACCGCGCACAGCTGCCGCCAAGCCGTGGAGCGGTATCAGCGCCACAACCCAGACCTGGCGCTGATCGATACCGGGCTGGAGGACGAGGACGGTTACACCTGCACTCGAACCCTGAAGGCGCTGCATCCGGACGACCCGATCCCGGTCCTGCTGTTGCTGACCGGGCCGGCACGCACGCCGCCGATGGAGCGTTTTCTCGACAGCGAGGCGGAGGACTTTCTCGATGCGCCGTTTGACCACATCACTCTGCGCGCCCGCCTGCGGGTGATGGAACGGATGCGCCAGAACAGCCGCCAGCTGCGCCGTTACCGCGCCATGACCGAGCACGAGATCGGCCTGGCGCGCCACATGTTCGACGTGGTGACCCGGCGCTCCCCCTCCCTGCCGGAGCAGGTCTGCCACTGGAATCTGGCGGCCGGCCACTTCTGTGGCGATCTGACCCTCTTCGACCGGGGGCCGGACGGCCACCTCTACGCCCTGCTGGGCGACTTCACCGGCCACGGCCTGGCGGCAGCGATAGGCGCCCTGCCGACCTCCGATCTCTTTTATGAGATGGTCGCTGCCGGCTGTGGTGTGGAACAGATCGCCACCGCGATCAACCGCAAGCTGAAGACGATGCTGCCGATCGGCCACTTCTGTGCCGCGGCACTGCTCTCCCTCGACCCGGCCGGGCGCACGATCGAGATCTTCAACGCCGGGCTGCCGGCGATCCTGCTGGTGGGTGACGACCATACCATACAGCGCCGCCTGGTCTCGCAGAACCTGCCCCTGGGGATCGTTGCACCGGAGCGCTTCAACCCGGTGCTGGAACGGGTCGAGGGTGCCGACCTGCACTCGCTGCTACTCTACAGTGACGGGCTGATCGAGGCCGAAGGGCCGGACGGCGAGCCGTTCGGTGAGGCGCGCCTGGAGGCGGCGCTGCTACAGGCCGGCGACCCGCACAACGTCTTCCACCGCATCCGCCAGTCGGCCCTCGCCTTCCTGCAAGGCGGTGAGCCGCACGACGACATCTCGTTGCTGTCGGTCCGAGTCCCCGCCTGACCGGCTAAGGAGCCCCCGTGCTGGACCCCATCGCGCAAGCGACCCCTTGGTCTGTGCTGCTCGACCACTTTCCCTGCGGCGTGGTCATTGTCGACGGCAGCCACCGCATCTGTCAGCTCAACCCCGAGGCAGCACGGCTGCTCGGCGATGAACCAGACGGACTGATCGGCTCGCTCTTTCCCTGGCCCTTTGTGCCCGGCGAGAGCACCGAACACGATCTGCCCGGCACCGACGGCCCCCACCGCATCGAAGTCAGCGCCGCCCGCCCGGCGCACGGCACACCGCCTTACCAAGTGTTGTTGCTGCGCGATTCGACCGGTCTGCACGCCCGGATCGAACGGCTGGAGCTGGCCAATGACCGCTTCAAGGCGCTGATCCGTGCCACCCCGCTGCCGATGCTCAGTGTCGATCGGGCGCTGGAGATCACCTTCTGGTCGCGTGCGGCCGAGCGCGAGTTCGGCTGGCGCGAAGAGGATGTGCTGGGCCGCCCGCTGCAGAGCCTGGGTGACGGCGTCGGCAGCGGCCTCGGCGAACTGCTCGCCGCCAGTCTCGAGGGCGAGCCCCACGAAGGGGTCGCCCTCTCCGGCTGGCACGACCGACACGGCCAGCCGCTCGACCTGAAGGTCTGGAGTGTTCCGCTCAAGCACCGCAACGGCCGCATTCGCGGCGCGCTGGCGATTACCATGAACACCACCCATGAGCGCCACAACCGCGAACACCTGCACCATCTGGTGACCCACGACCCATTGACCGATCTGCCCAACCGCACCCTCTTCCACGACCGGCTGCAGCAGCTGCTGCTGCGCGCCCCGGCCAATGGCCCACCGCGCATTGCCGTGCTGCGCTTTGCCCTCGACCGTTTCAAGGTGGTCAACGCCTCGTTCGGCCACGCCGTGGGTGATGTGCTGCTGTGCGAGGTGGCCCAGCGGCTGCGCGACACCCTCTACAGCAGCGATACCCTGGCCCGTACCGGCGGTGACGAGTTCACGATCCTGGTCGGCCAGCTGACGCGCAGCCAGGACTGCGCCGCGATCGCCGCCCGCCTGCTGCAGACTCTGGCTCACCCCTTCCGGGCCGATGGCAGCGAGATCTTTCTCTCCGCCAGCATCGGCATCGCCGTTTGGCCTTACGACGGGCCCGATGCCGACCACCTGCTGACCCACGCAGACTCGGCCCTGCGTCTGGCCAAGGAGCAGGGCGGCAACAGCTGGCAGTTCCATACCCACGAGCTGCACGACCGTGCGCGGGCGCGGCTGGAGCTGGAGAGCGACCTGCGCCGCGCCCTGGATCGGGGTGAGCTGCACCTGCACTACCAGCCGCAGGTCGATTTGGCCACCGACCGGATCATCGGCGTCGAAGCCTTGCTGCGCTGGGACCACCCCCGGCTGGGGGCGGTGCCGCCCGACCACTTCATCCCGGTGGCCGAGCAGTGTGGCCTGATCGACGAGATCGGCCAGTGGGTGCTCAATACCGCCTGCCAGCAGACGGCCGCGTGGCACACTGCCGGCCTCCCCCTGCGCGTAGCCGTCAACCTCTCCCCCCGCCAGTTCCACAGCGGCCGTCTGATCGATGCCGTTGCCACCGCCCTCGAGGCAAGCGGCCTGGCCCCACAGTGGCTGGAGCTGGAGTTGACCGAAGGGCTCCTGCTCCAGCACGAAGGCAGCGCGCAGCTGGAACCGCTCAAGCAGATGGGGGTACGACTGGTGATCGACGACTTCGGCACCGGCTACGCCTCATTCGCCTACCTGCGCCGCTTCGCCATCGACGGCATCAAGATCGACCGCTCCTTCATCCAGGCCATCGACAGCGACTCGGGCAGCGCGGCGATCACCCGTGCCCTGCTCTCGATCGCCGAGGCCATGGGGCTCGACCTGACGGCCGAGGGGGTCGAAGAGCACAGCCAACTCGAACGGCTGCGCCGCTGGGGCTGTCCGGTGGTGCAGGGCTACCTCTTCAGTCGCCCGGTGCTGGCGGCGGAGATTCCGGCAATGGCACGTAGCGTTGGGCCCGTCGCCGCCGATCGATGAAGAGTGAGTTGCCGGGCATCCGCTTGGCCTGCTTCTTGGCATCGGCACACGCTGCGGCGACCTCACGGTGGGAGTGGTAGTACGGTGGCTCGATGGTGATGGCGCCGATCGACAGTGCCGGCAACGGATGGAAGACTCGCTGCCCCTGACGGTCCTCGGCATGGTAGCCACCACGCGCGTTGTCTTCCTGGCTGAAGAAGCCGGCAAACTCATCTTCCAGCCGCTTGAGCATCTCGTGGCAGCGCTGCTCCCACTGCGGGCTGCGCAGCAGGACGATGAAGTCATCCCCTCCGACATGGCCGACAAAGTCGTGCTCGGCATCGACCCCCTCCTGCAGCACTCGCGCCGTGGTGCGGATGATGGCATCGCCGGTGCTGTAGCCGTAGACATCGTTGAACGGCTTGAAGTGGTCAAGATCGCAGTAGGCACAGACGAATTCGATGCCGTTCGCGATCAGGGTATCGATGCGCTCATTGATCGGCACGTTGCCCGGCAGACCGGTCAGTGGGTTGGCGTAGCTGGCCGCCTCGACCTTGAGCCGGGTGATCTCGCGCATCAGTGTATGGCCGGTGCCGATGCCCAGATAGCGCCCACGATCGGTGATGATGAAGCCATCACTCAGGTAGCGCTGCTCGGCGTCACTGACCAGTCGGCTCAGCTCTTCCAGCTCCATGCTGCGATCGACAATCAACGGTGCGGTGTCCATGAACAGGGTGCAGGGTCGATGGCTGAAGAGTTCACGCCGGAAGGGGCGGGCGTAGCGATCGATGATCGTATAGCGGTTGAGCAGCCCGATCGGCACCTCGTTCTCCACCACCGGTACAGCGACACGATGCGGGTGGTCGGAAAACCAGCCGTAGGCCTCATCGACCGTATGGTTGCGCGTCAGCGGCTCGAGCGGCTCGAGCAGATCACCGGCGCACAGGGCTGGACGCGGCGTGCTCTGAATCGCCTTGCGCGTCTGCCCGTCGGTCAGGGCGAGCAGTTCGGGCGGCAGATTCGCCAGCGGGGTGGGGCTCATGCCCCCGGCCAGCGGCCCCTTGATCAGGTGGACCCCTTCCCGGTGCAGGATGTCGAAGATCGCACGGTTGTGCACCCCATCGGCGATCGTCTGGCTGCCATCGGCGTGGATGCGCTCGATCAGGCCGAGCACATGCTGCAGCTTGGTCGGGTCCTTGTCCATGCCATTGATGAAGTCCGGGTCGAGGCGGCCGAACTCCGGCTGTACCACGTCCCAGACCGCCTCCATGTCGCAGCCACTGCCGATCCCATCCAGGCAGAGGGCAAAGCCGAGGCGCCGATAGTGGTGCAGGGTGGCGAGCAGGTCGTCGCGGGTCGTGCTCCCGTCCAGGTGGCGATCACGCACGACAATGACCAACCGCTCGCTCGCCAGCCCGACGCTGTGCAGGTAGCCGGGCAGATTGTCGCTGTCATGCTTGTAGAACTTGTTGAATTCGAGCCCAACCGGCAGCAACAGCCGGCCCGGCAGATTGTGGACCACGAAGTGCTCGATGGCCACCTGCTGCGTCATGCGAATCAGGTCGCCGAGCAGACCGTAGTGGCGTGCCGCATGCAAGAGGTTGCCCGGTGCATGCAGCGGACCGTCAGAGGGTCCGCGCACCTGGCTGCAGTAGCCAAAGAGGGTGCCGTCGCGCAGGTCGGCGATCGTTTGATACCAAGGCACCAGCAGCCGATAGAGCAGGACTTCGCGCAACCGGTTGAAGAGCGGATCCTTGCTGTAGCCGTTGCTGTTGACCGGGCGTGACATGGCGGCCTGGGGCGTCGTGCGGACGCGCCCGGTTCAGATCTGCAAGGCCAGCCAGGCGATACCGCCACCGATGGCGGCGCCGGCCAGCACATCGCTGGGGTAGTGTAGCCCCAGCACCAGCCGCGACGCCGCGACCAGCGCGGTGAACGGCACCACCAGCCAGAAGAGTTGCGGATACCAGGCCAGCACCACCACGCTGAAGGCGACCGCGTGCAGGGTGTGCCCTGACGGAAAGCTGTACTGGTCGAGCGGTGGCACGGTGCGGAAGATGGCGCTGCTGGCGAGGAAAGGACGGGGGCGGCTGGTGCTCTGCTTGAGCAGCTTGTAGACCACCAGACAGACCAGCCCGGTGAGCAGCATGTGCAGACTGGCCCGCAGCGCCTCGAGACCGAACAACAGCGGCAGCATCGCCATCAGACTGTACCAGAAGAGGCCATCGCCGAGGCGGCTGACGAGGGCAAAGAAGCGGCCGACATGATGCCGCCGATTGGCCCGATTGAAGAGCTGGCACAGCCCCAGATCGAGTTGCCGCGCTGCCTGCACCAGCGCGGCATGGGTCGACGTGCCGGGTGACGTGGTCGGTTCAGGCATGGCACACCTCCAGATGCTCCAGCAGTGCGGTCTCGAACTGGTGGCAGATCACGGCCCAATCGAGCTGTTCTGCGGTCTCGCGGGCGCCTGCACCGATGCGCTGACGCAGACGCATATCGCGCCCGGTCAGCACCACCTGAGCGATGAAGGCGTCGCTGTCACCGAAGGGCGCCACCATGCCGTTCTCGCCGTGGCGAATGTGCTCGCGCGCCGCCGCATAGTCGTAGGCAACCACCGGCAATCCGCTGGCCATCGCCTCCAGGGTGACGTTGCCGAAGGTCTCGGTCTGGCTGGGAAAGAGAAAGAGGTCGGCCGAAGCGTAGTGTTCGGCCAGTTCGGTACCCTGCTGCATCCCGGCAAAGTGGATGTCGGGGTTGCGCTGCGCCAGCTCCGCGCAGGCCGGGCCGTCGCCGACGATGACCATGCGCGCCTCCGGCAGCACCTCCTGCAGGGCACGAAAGGCCTCGATGGCCAGCTCGAAATTCTTCTCCGGCGCCACCCGACTGACCACCATCACCAGTGGCGCCAGACTCGGGGCCTTCTCGGCCACACCCCAGCCACGACGCAGACGCTCGCTGCGGCGGGTCGGCTTGAAGCGCTCGGTATCGACCCCGCGCGAGACGATCTTCAGGTTCTCGAAGCCGTCCGCCGCCAACTGACTCGCCAGCTCCAGGGTCGGCACCAGAGTCGACAGGGTGCGGTTGTGCAGTTGACGCAGGTAGCGCAGGACCGGGCCGCGCAGGAAACGCACACCGTAGTGGCCTGAGTAGCTATGAAAGTTGGTGTGGAAATCACTGGTCACCGGAATGCCGAGACGCTGGGCCGCACGCACCGCCGACCAGCCGAGCGGCCCTTCGGTCACCACATGGACCAGATCGGGGCGCGTCGTGCGCCAGTGCCGCACCAAAGCGCCGGTGGCCGGCAGACCGAGGCGCAGCCCGGCGTAACGCGGCAGGCCGATACCGCGCATCAGGCGGGTGGTGTAGGCGGCATTGACCGGCGGGCTGTCGTGGCGCGACTGGCGCACCCGTACCAGCTCCACACAGTGGTGGCGCGCCAGCCCGTCGAGCATGCGCTCGGTGGTCATCGCCACCCCGTTGACCTCGGGGGGAAAGGTTTCGGTGACCAGGCTGATGCGTTTGATCGGCCCGTCGCGATGCGCCTCGAGTGCGCGGATGTCGGTCTGCATGTCCATGGCCCATAGCGTGCGCGCCACGGGTGACCGGTTGATGACCGAGCGGTGAAGAATCGGTGACCGCCCGGGAGCGCCGCCCCGGCGGTCACCGATCAGAAGGGGCGGATGTTACAGCTCGCGCCGGATGGTGAAGGCGCCGCGCATCTCGCCGGCCTGGAAGCCGCGCGCGGTGTCGGTCGGGTAGATGCGGTCGAGCTTGCGCGTGATCGGTGCCGGGATCTCGGTACCGTGGCAGGCCAGGCACTGTTGAGCGGTCGGGATCGCCATCATGTAGCGGAAGACGGTACGCCCCTCCTCAACCCGGATCTCACCGTGCTCCATCCCTTGCAGCGGCTCGTTCTGGCTCCGCTCAAGGAAGCTGAGCATGACGCTGCGCTCCCACGCATCCGGGATGTTGGCCGGGCTGCGGAACTTGAGCGCCGTGCGCTCAATGCTCATCTGGTGCTGCTGGCTGTACTTGGCGCCAAGGCCGGGGGCGACCTGGTTGCAGACGGTGATCACGTTGAGCGGGCCACCGGCCTCGGCGGCGCGGTTGACCTCGGCCATCAGCGCCCCGGCAAAGTCACGCACCGCAGCGCGGCTCTCTTCCATCAACTGATCGAGCGGATCGACGGCGTACGCCGAACCGGTGAACATCAACCCACCGATCAGCAGGCCGAACAGCGGTCTATTCATGGATGTCATCTGTATCACCTCACATTGGGTTATGGGTATCATCAGGAGGAGCGTTCAGTATACCGGCCGACTCAGGGTGCAAACAATCCGGCGGCGTAGCCCTCGCCGCCGGCGAGATGGGCGCGGTAGAGCGGGGCGAAGTCGCTGACCACCGAGGCGGTGGTGGTCGGCCGGTCGAGCAGCGCCTCGGACCACGCCGCCACCCGCGGCAGGCTGGCGATCAGCTCCAGTGGGTACCACTGCTCGAGCAGGTCGAGGCGCTGGAAGAAGGGGGCGTAGGCGGCGTCGACCAGGCTGAAGGCCGAGCCGTTGAAGTAGGGGTCGGCCGCGCCGAGCTGACCCTCGAGGTGGCGCAGCCCGGCCCGGAGGGCCTCGTAGTGGCGATCGAAGGCGTCCTCGTCGGCGGCGGTCGAGAGCTGGTAGCCGAGCATCAGCAGGTGGGCGCCAAACTCGATCCAGGCGCGGTTGCGGGCACGCTGCAGCGGGTCGGCCGGATGCATCGACGGCGGGTGGGTCTCATCGAGGTATTCGTTGATCACGGCCGACTCGAACAGGACCGTCTCACCGACCTCCAGCAGCGGCACCTTGCCCAATGGCGAGATGGCGGTGAACCACTTCGGGGGATGGGCAATGTCGATGTAGTCGATCTCGAACTCGACTCCCTTTTCCAGCAGGGTGATCACCGAGCGTTGCACGAACGGGCAAAGCTTGAAGCTGATCAGGCGCGGTTTCATCGGGACCTCCGAAAGACGGCTGCAGCGGCTGGTATACAATAGCACGACCTATCGACTTGTCAGGAGTAGACGTGAGCCCGACCACCCCCCGCATCGGCTTCATCAGCCTCGGCTGCCCCAAGGCCACCGTCGACTCGGAGCGCATCCTGACCCGACTGCGTGCCGAAGGCTACACGCTGGTCGGCAGCTATACCGATGCCGATCTGGTGGTGGTCAACACCTGCGGCTTCATCGACGCCGCCGTGGAGGAGTCGCTGGAGGCGATCGGCGAGGCGCTGGCGGAGAACGGTCGCGTCATCGTTACCGGCTGTCTGGGCGGCGGCGAGAACGCCGACAAGGTACGCGCACGCCATCCGCAGGTGCTGGCGATCACCGGCCCACACGCGCTCGAGGCGGTGATGGAGGCGGTCCATGCCCACCTGCCCCCCCCGCACGCGGCGTGGGAGAGCCTGATCCCACCCCAGGGCATCCGCCTGACACCACGCCACTACGCCTACCTGAAGATCGCCGAGGGGTGCGGCCACGGCTGCACCTTCTGCATCATCCCGCAGCTACGCGGCCCACTGGTCAGCCGCCCCTTCGGCGAGATCATGCAGGAGGCGGAGAATCTGGCCAACGCCGGGGTGCGCGAGCTGCTGCTGGTGGCCCAGGACACCGCCGCCTACGGCCTCGACGTCAAGTACCGCACCGGCTTCTGGCACGGCCGCCCGGTGAAGAGCGACATCGCCCATCTCGCCGACGCCCTGGGCGAGCTCGGTATCTGGGTCCGCCTGCACTACCTCTACCCCTACCCGCACATCGACCGTCTGGTCGAGCACATGGCCGACGGCGTCATCCTGCCCTACCTCGACGTACCGCTGCAGCACGCCAGCCCCACGGTGCTCAAGGCGATGCGCCGCCCGGCGGCGAGCGAGAACATGCGCCGGCGCATCGCGGCCTGGCGCGAGACCTGCCCCGACCTGACCCTGCGCACCACCCTGATCGTCGGCTTCCCCGGTGAGCAGGAGGCCGATTTCGAACGGCTGCTCGACTTTGTCGCCGAGACCGGCTTCGACCGCCTCGGCGCCTTCACCTACTCGCCGGTCGACGGCGCCGCTGCCAACGCCCTGCCCGACGCCGTGCCGGAAGCGGTCAAGCAGGAGCGGCTGGAGCGGCTGATGGCCCTGCAGGCCCAGATCAGCGCCGACCGCCTGGCCGCCAGCGTCGGCCGCCGCGAGCCGGTCCTGGTCGACGACCTGGAAGGCGAGCACGCCATTGCCCGCGGCCGCGGCGATGCACCGGAGATCGACGGTGTCGTGGTGATCGAGGGGGGCGGTGCGGCGGGGCTGGCTCCCGGCGATTGGGTCGAGGTGGAGATCACCACCAGCGACGCACACGACCGCTACGCGCGACTGCCGGAATGAAAGAAGCCCGCTGTGTGCGGGCTTCTTTCGTCCAGCCTGACCGAAGGGTGGATCAGCTCTTCTTGCGCGCAACCATCTCGTGGATGATCGGGGTCAGGATCAGCTCCATGGCATAGCCCATCTTGCCGCCCGGCACGACGATGGTGTTGCGGCGCGACATGAACGAGTGCGGGATCATGTTGAGCAGGTAGGGGAAGTCGACCCCGAAGCGCGCCGGATCACTGAAGCGAATCACCACGAAGCTCTCGTCCGGCGTCGGGATGTCGCGGGCGATGAACGGGTTGGAGGTATCGACCGTCGGCACGCGCTGGAAGTTGATGTGGGTGCGCGAGAACTGCGGGGTCAGGTAGTTGACGTAGTCCGGCATGCGCCGCAGGATGGTGTCGACGATCGCTTCGGCCGAGTAGCCGCGCTCGCCGGCGTCACGGAAGATCTTCTGGATCCACTCGAGGTTGACGATCGGCACCACGCCGATCAGCAGGTCGACGTACTGGGCGACGTTGACGGTGTCGGTGACCACGCCGCCATGCAGCCCTTCGTAGAAGAGCAGGTCACTGCCCGGCGGCACCTCTTCCCAGTCGGTGAACTCGCCCGGCTGCAGGCCGTACGGCTTGGCCTCGGCCTCGTTGTGCAGGTAGTAGCGGCGCTTGCAGCTGCCGGTCTCGCCGTACTGCTTGAAGGTCTCCTCAAGCTTGTCGAAGACGTTGGCCTCGGGGCCGAAATGGCTGAAGTGGTTGTTGCCGGCATCGGTCGCCTTCTGCATCTCGACCTTCATCTCGGCACGGTTGAAGCGGTGGTAGCTGTCGCCCTCGATGATGCACGGGGTCAGCGACTCACGGCGGAAGATGTGCTCGAAGGCGACCTTGACGGTCGAGGTGCCGGCGCCGGACGAGCCGGTCACGGCCACGATGGGATGCTTTTGCGACATGGATGAATCTCCCTGTGTGGTTCAAATAAAAGAGAAAAAAGTCTGACCGTTCAGTCTCGCAGAGTTGGCGATTTTTTTCAAAAGTTCTCGCCGCCCTCGCGCGCAATGGCGCGGTGGCCGATGTCACGGCGGCAGAAAGCGCCCTCCCAGTGGATCAGATCGACCGTTTGGTAAGCGCGCTGCTGCGCCTCGGCCACACGTGGACCGAGCGCGGTGACGCAGAGCACGCGCCCGCCGTGGGTGACCACCTCACCGGCGGCGTTGTGAGCGGTACCGGCATGGAAGACCTTGATCCCCTCGCCACGCACCTGCTCGAGCCCCTCGATCACGTCGCCCTTACGGTAGTCGCCGGGATAGCCACCGGCCGCGAGGACGACGCCGACCGCACTGCGCTCGTCCCACTCCGCGCGTGCGCGGTCGAGACGCCCCTCCAGTGCCTGCAGGCAGAGTTCGACCAGATCGGACTCGAGGCGCATCAGGATCGGCTGGGTCTCCGGGTCACCGAAGCGGCAATTGAATTCCAGCACCTTCGGCGTGCCGTCGGCGGTGATCATCAGCCCGGCGTAGAGAAAGCCGGTATAGGGGCTGCCTTCGATCGCCATGCCGCGCACGGTCGGCTCGATCACCTCGGCCATGATGCGCCGATGCAGCTCCGGGGTGACCACCGGGGCCGGGGAGTAGGCGCCCATGCCGCCGGTGTTGGGGCCGGTATCGCCGTCATCACGCGCCTTGTGGTCCTGCGAAGTGGCCAGCGGCAGGACGTGCTCGCCATCGGCCATGACGATGAAGCTGGCCTCTTCGCCGTAGAGGAACTCCTCGATCACCACACGGTGGCCCGCCTCGCCGAAGGCGTTGCCGCCCAGCATGTCGCGCACTGCCGCCTCGGCCTCCGCCTCGCTCTGGGCCAGTATCACACCCTTCCCGGCGGCCAGACCGTCGGCCTTGACCACGATCGGGGCGCCGTGCTGGCGAATGAAGGCGAGCGCCGGCTCGATCTCGGTAAAGGCGCCATAGGCCGCCGTGGGGATGCCGTGGCGCACCAGAAACTCCTTGCTGAAGGCCTTGGAGCCCTCCAGCCGTGCCGCCGAGCGCGACGGCCCGAAGATGGCCAGCCCGGCGGCGCGGAAGGCGTCGACCACGCCGAGCACCAGCGGTGCCTCGGGACCCACGATGGTCAGCGCCACGTCGCGCTCCTGCGCCAGATGCACCAGCCCGTCGATGTCGTCGACTGCGACGGCGACATTCTCTACCTTCGGCTCGGCAGCCGTGCCAGCGTTGCCGGGGGCGACCAACACCCGCTCGACACGCGGCGAGCGGGCCACCTTCCAGGCCAGGGCGTGCTCACGACCGCCACCACCGATGATCAGGACATGCATGGATCGACTCCGGGGCTCAGTGGCGGAAGTGGCGGATATCGGTGAAGAGCATGGCGATACCGTGCTCGTCGGCTGCTGCGATGACCTCCTCGTCGCGCATCGAGCCACCGGGCTGGATCACCGCGGTGACACCGGCCTCGGCGGCGGCGTCGAGGCCGTCTCGGAAGGGGAAGAAGGCGTCCGAGGCCATCACCGAGCCGTGCAGCTGCAGACCGACATCGTGCGCCTTGATCGCGGCGATGCGCGCGCTGTAGACCCGGCTCATCTGGCCAGCACCGACACCGACGGTCTGCTCGTCGCGCACATAGACGATGGCGTTCGACTTGACGTACTGCGCCACCTTCCAGGCAAAGCAGAGGTCGCGCAGCTCGCGCTCGTCCGGCTGGCGCCGGGTCACGGTGCGCAACTGCTCGGGCTCGACCACGACGATGTCACGATCCTGCACCAGCAGACCGCCGTTGACCCGACGGTAGTCGAGCGCCGGCTGCTGCCGACCAAGCTGGCCACAGACCAGCAGGCGCACATTCGGCTTGCTGGCGAAGGCAGCCACCGCCTCGTCGTCGGCACTCGGCGCCACGATCACCTCGACGAACTGACGCTCGAGGATGGTGCGCGCGGTGAGCGGGTCGAGGTGGCGGTTGAAGGCGATGATGCCACCGAAGGCCGAGGTCGGGTCGCAGGCGTAGGCGCGCTCGTATGCCTCCAGCAGGTTGGCGCCGCTGGCCACCCCGCACGGGTTGGCGTGCTTGACGATGACGCAGGCGGGGGCGTGGTCGAACTGCTTGACGCACTCCAGCGCGGCGTCGGTGTCGGCGATGTTGTTGAACGAGAGCGCCTTGCCCTGCAGCTGGCGCGCGGTCGAGACCGACGCCTCGATGGCATTGGGCTCGACATAGAAGGCGGCCTTCTGGTGTGGGTTCTCACCGTAGCGCAGCGCCTGACCGAGGCGCATCTGAAGGTGCAGGGTCGGTGCAAAGTGGGCGTGCTCACCCTCTTCGCTGCGCCGCCCGAGCCAGGCGGCGATGGCGGCGTCGTAGGCGGCGGTGTGCTCGAACGCCTTGACCGCGAGGCGGAAGCGGGTCGTGGCCGAGAGCCCCCCATCGCGCTCCAGCTCATCCAGCACCGCGCCGTAGTCGTCGCTGTCGACCAGCACGCCGACGCTGACGTGGTTCTTGGCCGCGGAACGGATCATGGCCGGACCGCCGATGTCGATGTTCTCGATGGCCTGCTCCAGGGTACAGTCGGGGCGCGCCACGGTCTGCTCGAAGGGGTAGAGGTTGATCACCAGCAGGTCGATCGGTGCAATGCCGTGCTCGGCCATCACCGCCTCGTCGGTACCGCGCCGCCCGAGCAGGCCGCCGTGGATCTTCGGATGCAGGGTCTTGACCCGGCCGTCCATCATCTCGGGAAAGCCGGTGTGGTCGGCCACCTCGACCACTGGGATCCCCTCCTCGATCAGCAGACGGGCGGTGCCGCCGGTGGAGAGGATCTCGACCCCGCGGGCGTGCAGTCGGCGGGCCAGATCGGCGACGCCGCGCTTGTCGGAGACGCTGATCAGCGCCCGTTGGATGGATGGCATGTGGAAAACCCCCTGTCAGCTCTTTTCAATGTCGTATTTTTGTAGCTTCTTGCGCAGCGTACCGCGGTTGATGCCGAGGATCTCGGCGGCACGGCACTGATTATGTCCGGTATGCGCCAGCACCGCCTCCAGCATCGGGCGCTCGACCTCCGCCGTCACCAGAGCGTAGAGATCGCCGGCCGGCAGGTGGCCATCAAGGTCGTGAAAGTACTGCGCCAGCGCATCGCGCACGCAATCACGCAGCGGCTTCTCGCCGGCCGGTGCGCTCAGCGTCGCCGGCCCCTTCATGCGGCCAGCTCCCGGCAGTCGTCACGCCGCTCGATCAGGCGCTCGAAGAAGTCGGCCACCATGGCACGCTGGGCGCCGCTGCCTTCGACCCGCACCACCGCCTCACGGAAGGCGGCGCCGTGCGGCTGCCCCTTGCTGTACCAGGCGATGTGCTTGCGCGCCATGCGCACCCCGGTGTGCTCCCCGTAGAAGGCGTAGAGGTTGTCGAGATGGTCGAGCAGGATCTCGCGCACCACCTCCAGCGACGGCTCCGGCAGCAGCTCGCCAGTAGCCAGGTAGTGGTTGATCTCGCGAAAGATCCACGGCCGCCCCTGGGCGGCCCGTCCGATCATCACGGCGTCGGCGCCGGTCTGTTCGAGCACCGCGCGCGCGCGCTGCGGGGTAGTGATGTCGCCGTTGGCGATCAGCGGGATCGCGAGCTGCTCGCGCACGGCGGCGATGGTCTCGAACTCGGCCTCGCCGCTGTAGCCGCAGGCACGCGTGCGGCCATGGATGGCCAGCGCCTGGATGCCGCTCTCCTGGGCGATGCGTGCGATGGTGGCGGCGTTGCGGCTCGTCTTGTCCCAGCCGGTGCGGATCTTCAGTGTGACCGGTACCTCGACCGCGCCGACGACCGCCTCCAGGATACGGCCGACCAGCGCTTCGTCGCGCAGCAGCGCCGAACCGGCCTGCACATGGCAGACCTTCTTCGCCGGGCAGCCCATGTTGATGTCGATGATCTGGGCGCCATTGTCGACGTTGTGACGTGCCGCGCGCGCCATCAGCGGCGGGTCGGCGCCGAGGATCTGCACCACGCGCGGCTCCGGCTCGCCACGATGGTCGGCACGACGCAGGGTCTTCTCGCTACCCCACAGCAGCGAATTGGAGGAGACCATCTCGGAGACCGCCCAGGCGGCACCCATGCGCCGGCAGAGCTGACGGAAGGGGCGGTCAGTGACCCCCGCCATCGGTGCCAGCACGGCCTTGCCGACGATTGCATACGGTCCGAGGTGCATGGGCATTCCTGCAGGAAAAAGGGCCGAACATTCTACCGCTGCAGGCAGTGCGGTTCAATGGAAGGCGAATTCGAAACCGACCGCATGCTCGCCCGGGTCGAAGACCTCCATGGTCACCCGCACCGGCAGTTGGGCCGGCATCAGCGCCACCGCCTGATCGGGGTCTTCCAGGTACTCCCGGGGCATGAAGAGGCGTGTCGCCACGATGCTGCCATGCACATCGGTCAGGCTGATCTCGAAGACCGGGTAGGGCTGCGCGAAGGTGGCCGTGTTGATCATGGTGGCACTGATCACCAGCGCATGGGCGACATTCGGATGGGAGCGGATGTCGCGGCTGACGACGCGAAAGGCGTGGATATCGCGACGCGGATCGATATGACAGCCGGTGACACCGCAGTAGGGCTCGAGCATCCAGCGCAGCCCTTCGCTGCGCTGGGCCAACGGATTGGCGTAGTAGTGCAGCAGCTGCAGCAGCAGGATCAGCGCGAGCAGGCCGGCAACTCCCTTGAGCAGGCCGACCATACGGTCACCCCGGTGGGGCGGCGCCGCCACCTGAAAGGGTGCCTCGGCATCGCTCTCCGGCTCAGGCGAGGAGACATCGAAAGGGCGGTCAGCCACCGATTCGCTGGTGGGCAGCTCGACGGCCGGCACTGCCTCACGACCAGACTCGGGCTCACCCGCCGGTGCGGACCATGTCGCCCGGTCGGCCAGCAGGTCAGGCTCGTCCGGTACCCGAAACTCGGCGCCATCAAAGACGCTGTTGCAACTGCCGCAGCGCACCTGACCAGCGGCCTGCGCCAACTGGTCGTCGGTCACGCGAAAGAGGGTATGGCAAAACGGGCAGCGGGTACGGTGCTCGGCACTCATTGGATACGCTCCCCTTCCAGACGGCTCCAGCCCTCACGGCGATCGCCGACGGCCATTCGACAGTGGTTATGGTAGGCCGCGGCGACGGTCTCGGCCTGTTCATCGAGCAGGCCGGCCAGCACCAGCGTGCCGCCGGGGCGGGTCAGCCCGATCAGTCGCGGTGCCAGTTCGGCCAGTGGTCCAGCCAGGATATTGGCCAGCACCCGGTCGGCCTGCATCACGGGCAGCTGCTCCGGTGCGACCACCTCGACGCGTGACGCCACCCCATTGCGTTCGGCATTGGCCCGGGTGGCCTCAAGCGCTTGCGGATCGATGTCGGTGGCGACAACGTGCCGGGCGCCAAGCAGGGCGGCGGCGATGGCCAGGATGCCGGAACCGCAGCCGTAGTCGATGACCGTCTCGCCCTGCGGCGGATGGCCATCGAGCCACTCCAGGCAGAGCGCGGTGGTCGGATGGGTGCCGGTACCGAAGGCGATACCGGGATCGAGATCGAGGTTGACCGCCTGTGGGTCGGGCGCCTCGCACCAGCTGGGCACAATCCACAGCCGCCGGCCAAAGCGCAGCGGCTGAAAGTCGTCCATCCAGGCACGCTCCCAGTCCTGCTCGGGCAGCCGCTCGATACGGCTCTGGCCGATCCACTCGCCGTGATCGGCCTGCAACCGGTCCAGGGTGGCACGCAGCGCCGCACCCTGTTCAAAGAGCGCCTTGACCACCGTCCTCGCCCACAGCGGGGTGGTATCGAGCGGCGGCTCGAAGATCGGGTCGTCCTGCGCATCGACGAAGGTCACCGCCGATGCACCGGCCTGGTCGAGCAACTCGGCCAATTGCGGGGCAAAATCGGCATCGGTCTCGATGACAAGCTCTTCCCAGGCCATGGCTGGCGGCTCAGCCGATGCCGAGCTTCTTCTCCAAGTAGTGGATATTGGTCCCGCCGGCAATGAAAGCGGCGTCGTTGACCAGCTCCTGATGCAGCGGCACATTGGTCACGATACCGTCGATGACAATCTCGCCCAGCGCCGTGCGCATGCGCGCCAGCGCGCTCTCGCGGCTCTCGCCGTGGGTGATCAGCTTGCCGATCATCGAGTCGTAGTGGGCCGGCACGCGGTAGCCGGAGTAGATGTGGGTATCGACCCGCACGCCCGGGCCACCCGGCGCATGGAAGGTCTCGATGCGTCCCGGTGACGGCATGAAGGTAGTCGGATGCTCGGCATTGATGCGGCACTCGATGGCGTGGCCATGCAAAGCGATCGCCTGCTGATCGAAGGGCAGCGGCTGACCGGCCGCGATCAGGATCTGCTGCTTGACCAGATCGACCCCGGTGATCATCTCGGTCACCGGATGCTCGACCTGGATGCGGGTATTCATCTCGATGAAGTAGAACTCGCCCTTCTCATAGAGAAACTCGAAGGTGCCGGCACCGCGATAGCCCAAGGTACGGCACGCCTCGGCACAGCGCTCGCCGATGCGGCGACGCTGCTCGTCGGTGATGCCGGGGGCCGGCGCCTCTTCAAGCACCTTCTGGTGGCGACGCTGCATGGAGCACTCGCGCTCACCCAGATGGACCGCATTGCCGTGCTGGTCAGCCAGCACCTGAAACTCGATATGGCGCGGGGTTTCGAGAAATTTCTCCATGTAGACCATGCCGTTGCCGAAGGCAGCGGCGGCCTCGCTACGAGTCAGGGTGATCGCCGCAAGCAGGTGGGCCTCGGTGTGCACCACCCGCATCCCGCGTCCGCCGCCACCGCCGGCCGCCTTGATAATCACCGGGTAGCCGATCTCGCGGGCGATGCGCAGATTCTCCTGATCGTCCTCACCCAGCGGCCCCCCCGAACCGGGAACGCACGGCACCCCGGCCGCCTTCATGGCGTCGATCGCGCTGACCTTGTCCCCCATCAGGCGGATCGTCTCCGGCCGCGGGCCGATGAAGGCAAAGCCGCACTCCTCGACCCGCTCGGCAAAATCGGCATTCTCGGAGAGGAAGCCATAACCGGGGTGAATCGCCTCGGCATCGGTCACCTCGGCGGCCGAGATGACCGCCGGGATGTTCAGATAGCTGGCCGCCGAGGCGGCCGGACCGATGCAAACCGATTCATCGGCCAGCCGAACGTGCTTCAGATCACGGTCGGCCTCGGAGTGAATCGCCACGGTGCGGATGCCCAGCTCGCGACAGGCGCGCAGGATACGCAGGGCGACCTCACCCCGGTTGGCAATGACGATCTTCTCAAACATGTGTGCTTCCGGCGCCGAACTCATTCGATGACAAAGAGGGGTTCGCCATACTCGACCGGCTGCCCGTTCTCGACCAGAATCGCCTTGATCACACCCGCCTTGTCGGCCTCGATCTGATTGAGCAGCTTCATCGCCTCGATGATGCAGAGCGTATCCCCGACATTGACCCGCTGACCCACCTCGGTGAACGGCCTGGCACCCGGCGACGGTGCGCGGTAGAAGGTACCGACCATGGGGGAGTTGACCGTGTGGCCGGTCGGCTCGGCAGGGAGCGGCGCGGCT
>SKWO01000018.1 GCA_007128895.1 Gammaproteobacteria bacterium | reverse complement strand
TAGTGGGACAGCAGGCCCGAAGTGTCGGCCCATCTCGCTTTTCATCCCTGGCCTCGAAGGCGGCGGCGCCCAACGCGTGTTCGTGAACCTGTCCAATACCCTTGTCGACATGACCAGGCACCCGGTCCATCTCGTGGTGATCCGAGAAGGGGGAGTGTTCCAGGGCGAGCTGCGCCCCGAAGTAAAGTTGGTCAACCTCGGTACCGGACGCGTCAGCCGCTCCATTCCCGCCTTGGTCCGCTACATGCGTACCAATCGCCCTCGAGTTTTCGCCTCGACCATGAACTACAGCAACATCATCACCATTCTGGCGTGGCGGCTGGCTGGTCGACCGTGCCGCCTGGTGGTGAGAGAGGCCAACGTGGTGCGCGAAGGCAATCGTTTGATGCGTAGGCTCATGCGCTGGACCTATCCGCAGGCCGATTGCGTTATCGCCTTGTCGCCGGAGATCCGTGCCAGCCTCTTGCAGGCCGGTATTCCCGTGGCTGACAGGATCGTGGAGATTGGTAACCCTGGAGTGTTTCATCCAGCGGGTGGCAAACCCGAAGCGCCGCCTTATCTGCCGCAGCCAACACCTCGTTTCATCTGCGCTGTTGGCAGTTTGGGATACCAGAAGGGGTTTGATGTCCTGCTCTCGGCCTTCGCGCGTCTCTCGGACCCAGCGTTGCATCTGGTGATCTTGGGCGAGGGGCCGTTGCGGGAGCAGCTGGAAGAGCAAGGCCGTGTGCTCGGTATCGAGGAGCGCCTGCACATGCCGGGTTTCGTCAAGCGCCCCACCGATGTGATCAGCCAGGCGGAGCTGTTTGTGCTCTCGTCACGCTGGGAGGGCTTTCCCAATGTGCTGCTGGAAGCGCTTTCCACCGGCGTGCCGGTGGTGGCGACTGACTGTGATGGGGCGCCACGGTCGATGCTCGATGATGGACGTCATGGCCTTCTGGTGGCACCGGAGGATCCAATAGCGTTGTGTGAGGGGGTCGAATTGGCGCTGAAGGCACCTGTTGGCACACCGGAAAGCCGTCGCGCGCGCGCTGAGGACTTTTCGGCCGAGAGCATTACCAGGAAGTATCTTGAAGAGGCATTCTTGATCTCGTTATGAACATGGGCAGTGAAAAGGACTGCATACGTATTTTGCATATCATTACCGGCCTCTCCACCGGTGGCGCCGAGCGCATGCTGGTGCGTTTGCTGGCGCAGGGTTCTGCCGGTCATGTGGTAGTCTCGTTGCGTGGGGACGGCCCGCAGGGCGTTGCGCTGCGCGCTCTGGGGGTGCCAGTCTATCTTTTGGGGTTACGCCCCTGGCGCTGGTGGCGGTTGCTGCGTGAGTTGCGTCCGCAGCGTGTGGTCGGTTGGATGTACCACGGCAATCTGGTGGCTACACTGGTGGGTTGGCTCTGTCGGGTGCCGGTGGTGTGGAATGTGCGCCATTCGGTCGCCGATCTGCGCCGGGAGAGGCCGGCGCTGCGCTGGGTGATCCGTGCCGGGGCGTGGCTATCGGCTTCGCCCAGGGTGATTGTCTATAACAGTGCGGTGGCGGCAGGGCAGCACGAAGAACTCGGCTATGACGCACGCCGGACCTTGGTGCTGCCAAACGGTGTCGATACGGTGGTCTTTGCGCCGTCTGCAAGTGCGCGTGTGGCGCTGTGTGATGAGCTGGGGCTTCCAGCGCAGGCTTTTATTGTCGGACACCTAGCGCGCTTTCATCCGATGAAGGATCACGTTGGTTTTCTGCAGGCGGCGGCGCTTCTCCGGGCGTCGGTGCCCGAGGCGCATTTCGTGATGGCCGGTCGCGGGGTGGATCAAGAGAGTGCTGCCCTGGTGGCCGAGATTGAGCGGCTGGGGTTGGCTGGGCATGTCCATCTGCTCGGTGAGCGGGGGAACGTGTCGGCGCTGCTGGCCGGGCTCGATCTCTTTGTGCTCTCGTCTGCGTGGGGGGAGGGTTTTCCCAATGTGGTGGTGGAGGCGATGGCGTGTGGGGTGCCGGTGGTGACGACGGACGTGGGGGATGCCGCTGCTGTGGTCGGTGAGACGGGGCGGGTGGTGGCGCCGGGTGAGCCACAAGCGCTGGCCGAGGCAATGGTCTCGTTGTATGAGCTTGGCGAGGCGGAGCGGCGCGCACTCGGTGAGGTGGCGCGGCGGCGGGTCGTCGAGTCCTTTGCCATTGCTGCGGTGGCGCAGCGTTATCAGGCGACCTGGAGGGTGGAGTGACGGTTTCAGCTGACGGGGTACAGTGGAACGATATCTCGGACTGGCTGGCCTGGTGGCTGGCCGAGCCACGTCTGTCGCCCGAGTCGCAGCGGGTCTTTGATCGCTATTACAGTTCGTACAAGCACCGTTTTTCACCTTGGCTGCGTCGTCATTATGTGAGCCAGACGGAGGAGGCACAGGCGCTGATCGGCCGTGGTACGCGGGTGCTCGAGATCGGCTGTGGCTGCGGTACCGAGTCGCTCTGGTTTGCCATGCAGGGCGCCTCGGTGGTCGGGGTTGATCTCAACGAACCACGGCTTGAGGTGGCACGGGAGCGGGCGCGCTATCTGCGTGACACGCTGGGCACCACGGTCGATGCTGAGTTTCTCAATACCAGCCTGTTTGATCTGGACCTTGCGGGGGAGTTTGATCTGATCTGGCTGGAGATGGCATTTCATCATCTCGAGCCACGCACCGAGGTGCCGGCGGCGTTGGGGCGGTTGCTGCGTCCGGGCGGCCATGTGGTGATTGCCGAAGCGAATGGCTGGAATCCTTTCTTGCAGGCCTCCTTTTTTCATTATCGGGGCTGGCGGACGATTCGTGAGCATGTGGATGCCGAGGGGCGTCGCCACCTCTATGGCGTTGAGCGCATTACCACGGCTCGGCGTATTGAGCGGCTCTTTGCCGGGCAGGGTTTCTCACCGCTCACCAGCCGTTATTTCCGGGTCCTGCCCAACTTCTCCTTTGTCGAGCGGTTGGCATGGATCGAACGCTGGGTGCCGGCCTGGCTGCTGCCGGCCTTTTCCCACTACGTCGTGGTGTTGCAAAGGGGTGAGAGATGAGCGGGGGCGGCAGGCGGATTCCGTGGTGGGCCAAGATTGCGGCGAAGATGGTGCTTGCGCGTCTGCCCTTCGGTTATGGATTATGGCAGCGGCTTGGACTCTTTCGCCATGGGCGGATGGATCAGTCTGATTATGTACGTAAGGTCTTTGAACAACATGTCGAGCGAGCCGGGTTTTCCAGTGGTATGGCCGGGCGGACGGTGCTGGAACTGGGGCCGGGGGACAGCGTGGCGACGGCATTGGTTGCCGCTGCTTATGGGGCTCGGGCCATTTTGATCGACGCTGGTGATTACGCTGTTGGGGATGTCGAGTTTTATCGCCGCTTTGCCTCTGCACTTAAGGAAGCCGGGCTTCAGCCGCCTGATCTGGCAACGGCAGTCAGCCGTGATGACGTGGTTGCGTTGTGTGGTGCGCGTTATCTGGCCGAGGGGCTGACCTCGCTGAGAGAGGTTGAGAGCGACTCGGTCGATTTGATCTTCTCTCAGGCAGTACTTGAGCATGTTCGCCGGCATGAATTTGCGGAGACGATGCGGGAGTGTCATCGTGTGCTGAAGGACGGCGGTGTGGCCAGCCACAGGGTCGATCTGAAGGATCATCTGGGAGGGTCGCTCAATAATCTGCGTTTCAGCGAGAAGTGGTGGGAGTCTGATCTCTTTGTGCGTTCAGGTTTCTATACCAACCGAATCCGCTGTGCTGAAATGCTGGAGTTCTTCAAAGCCAGTGGTTTTGCCGTGGATGTGTTGGCAGTTGACCGTTGGGATACGCTCCCAATCAAGAGGCAGCAGTTGGACCAACAGTTTGCTTCGTTGCCTGATGAGGATTTGCGGGTGAAGGGCTTTGATGTGCTGCTGCGACCTGTGGCGAGCCAGTGACGAAGGTACTTTTTGTCGTCAATGACTTCGGCTTTTTTCTCTCGCACCGCTTGGCTATTGCCGAGCGTGCCAGGGATGAAGGCTTTGAGGTCTGGGTGGCTGCGCCAGGCAAGCCCCCGGCCGTGCTGGCTGAGCGCGGTCTGCAGGCTGTTGCGGTTCCGCTGTCACGGCGCGGTGCCCACCCTGTCGCTGAGTTGCGTTCGCTGTGGGTGCTGTATCGGCTGTTCCGGCGACTGAGGCCGGATCTGGTGCATTTGGTGACGATCAAGCCGGTGCTTTATGGCGGGATGATGGCTCGGCTGGCGCGGGTACCGGCGGTGGTTTCGGCGATTTCCGGGCTTGGTACGCTGTTCACGTCCGATGGTCAAGGCGTCGGGGTGGTGCGGCGCGTTGTGCAGGCTATGTATCGCCTGGCGCTTGGGCACCCGAACCAGGCCGTGATCCTACAGAACTCGGAAGATCGGAATGCACTGATCCGTTTGGGAAGGCTGCGAGAAGAGAAGGCCGTGATGATCAGGGGCTCTGGTGTGGACCTTGCGAAGGTGCCTTGTCGAATGGAGGCGCCGGGGGTGCCGATCGTGGCGCTTGCGGCGCGTCTGCTGAAGCAAAAGGGTGTAGAGGAGTTTGTGGCGGCGGCGCGTTTGCTGCGTGAGCGCGGCGTTGCTGCTCGCTTCTGGCTGATGGGTGACGTGGACCTTGGTAACCCTGGCTCTGTGACCTCGGAGCAGGTGGCGGTATGGGCGGCAGAAGGTGTGGTCGAGGTGTTGGGCCACCGTTCGGACGTGCCGGAGCTTTATGCGCAGGCGCATGTGGTGACGTTGCCTTCGTATTATGGCGAGGGGTTGCCGAAGACACTGATCGAAGCGGCGGCCTGTGGACGAGCGGTGGTAACTACAGATCATCCCGGTTGCCGCGATGCAATAGAAGATGGTGTGACCGGGCTGTTGGTGCCGGTACGTGATGCGGATGCGCTGGCAGATGCTGTACAGCGTCTGTTGGAAGATACCGAGCGCCGGCAGGCGATGGGGCGTGCCGGGCGGGCACTGGCCGAGCAGGCGTTTGCGATCGAGAAGGTGGTGGATGACCACTTGGCCATTTACCGCCGTTTGTTGAAGCGAGGCCAATAGCGATGCCTGGGCGTGTACTGGTCACTGGCGCGACCGGTTTTGTCGGCGGTGCCGTCGTGTCACGCTTGGCGCGCGAGGGGCGTATGGCGCCGGTGGCCGGCTGTCGGCGTGAGGTGGTATTGCCGGCAGGGGCGGAGTGGAGGCGGGCCCCGTCGCTCGGCCCGGATGCGGATTGGGGTGATGCCTTGCACGGTGTCGATGCTGTGGTGCATGCGGCGGCCCGTGTGCATGTGATGGACGACGCGGTTGCCGATCCACTGGCAGCGTATCGCTGGGCCAATGTGGAGGGCACGCTGGCGCTGGCGCGGCAGGCGGCGGCGGTCGGGGTGCGCCGGTTCGTCTTCGTCAGTTCGATCAAGGTCAATGGTGAGCATACCGCCCCTGGCGTAGCGTTTACGCCAGCCGATGCCCCTGCGCCGGAAGACCCGTACGGTGTTTCCAAGGCGGAGGCCGAAGCAGCGCTGTTCGCCCTGGGACGCGAGACGGGAATGGAGATGGTGGTGGTGCGTCCGCCTTTGGTCTACGGGCCAGGGGTGAGCGGCAACTTCGCTCGGCTGCTGCACTGGGTTCAGCGCGGTGTGCCGCTGCCGTTGGGGGCGGTGGATAACCGCCGCTCGCTGGTGGGGCTGGATAATCTGGTCGACCTGCTGGTGACCTGCCTGACGCATCCGGCCGCTGCCGGGCAGGTCTTTCTGGTCTCCGATGGCGAGGACCTCTCCACCACCGATCTGCTGCGCCGGGTGGCGGCGGCGATGGGGCGGCGGTCGCGTTTGTTGCCGCTACCACCGGCCCTGCTGCGCGTGGGCGCGCGGGCCGTAGGTCGGGGTGAGATGGCACGCCGGCTGCTCGATTCGCTGCAGGTGGATATGTCGCACACGCGGGAGACGCTGGGGTGGGAGCCGCCGGTGAGTGTCGATGAGGGGCTGCGGAGGGCGGTGGCACCGCTTCGTATCGGGGACGCTGGAGGGGTGGCTTGATTCGGTTATTGGATATGCTGTTTGCCGCGGTAGCGTTGAAAGACGCTGAAGTCCGGAGTATCAGGCCGTTCGGGCTGTAGTCGTGCAAAGGCCTCTTTATTTTCAGACTGTCAGTTTATGCAAATTGTAAAATGCATTTACATTTTGCATAAACTGGTCTAGATTGCCTGCATGATCCCGCGTACTGCCGAGCCGTTGGTTCACGAGTTGCTTGCTGGCTTCCCGATTGTTACGGTCACCGGGCCGCGGCAGTCGGGCAAGACGACGCTGGCGCGTGCGGTCATGGGTGAACGCCCTTATGTGTCGTTGGAAGACCCGGATGTTCGTGCGTTGGCCACGGACGATCCGCGTGGCTTTCTTTCACGGTTTTCCGATGGCGCGATCCTCGATGAGGTCCAGCGCGCTCCGGAGCTGTTTTCGTATCTGCAGACGGCCGTTGACCAGGATGGGCGTATGGGCCGCTTTCTGCTGACCGGTTCGCAGCAGTTCGGCTTGTTGTCCGAGATATCGCAGTCGCTGGCTGGTCGCTCGGCGTTCGTGGAGTTGTTGCCACTGACGCTTGAGGAGCTCAATGCGGTGGGCGCCCGCCCGCCTGAGCTGGAAACGGTGCTGTTCACCGGGGGCTATCCCGACATCTACGATCGTCCGGTCTCTCCTCGGCACTGGTTCCCTGCCTACGTGACGGCGTATGTGGAGCGTGATGTACGCCAGCTGCTGCAGGTGCACGACCTAGCCGCCTTTCAGCGGTTCATTCGGCTGTGTGCCGGGCGCAGCGGGCAGCTGTTGAACCTCTCATCGCTAGCCACCGACTGCGGCATCACGCACAACACGGCCAAGGCGTGGATCTCCGTGCTGGAGGCGAGTTATGTGCTGTTTTTGCTGCGGCCACACCATGCGAATTTCAACAAGCGGTTGATCAAGGCGCCGAAACTCTATTTTCACGATACGGGACTGTTGTGCTGGCTGCTCGGGCTGCAGGCGCCGGAGCAGCTGATGGTCCATCCGCTTCGAGGCGCTGTCTTCGAGACCTTTGTCGTGAGCGAGTTGCGCAAGCGATGCCTGAACAGGGGCGAGCCACCGTCATTTTATTTCTGGCGCGACAGTAATGGTAACGAAGTGGACCTGTTGATCGAGCGTGCCGGACGGTTGATACCGGTTGAGATCAAGTCAGGCCAGACGCTCAATCGGGACTTCTTTACCGGCTTGGAGCGCTGGACAAAGCTGGCCGGCTCATTGGCCCATAGCCCAACCCTCGTCTATGGCGGCGAGGGGCAGCAGACGCGCAACGGGGTACAGATCCTCGGCTGGGAGCAACTCGATGCCCTCGTTTGAGTTCGCGTTGGCATGTGACAGTTTGATGATAGGCATGGTCGGATATATCTTCTCTTCTCTGCTGGTGGCTAGTCTGGCCTCCTTGATAGTGACCGGCTATTTGCGGCGCTATGCCTTGAAGCGCTGTCTTATGGATATGCCCAATTCGCGGAGTTCGCACGCGGTGCCAACGCCGCGAGGCGGCGGGATGGCCATTGTACTTGTGATGATCTCGACGGTAGTGGCTCTGGGGTGGTTGGGCTGGCTGTCTCATCCCGTGGTTTGGGCGATCTTGGGTGGTGGTGGGCTGGTGGCGCTGGTGG
>SKWO01000002.1 GCA_007128895.1 Gammaproteobacteria bacterium | reverse complement strand
CGAGCAGTGGCCGGCCGAGGGCAAGCGCCTCCAGCGCGGTGCGTCCAAACGATTCGGCGGTGGCCGACAGTGAGAGAACGGCATCAGATAAGGCCATGATCTCGCGCAGATCATCCCGATGGCCGGTGAAGGAAAGGCGGGTTGATATCCCCAGCGTGTCGGCCTCCCTGTGCAGCTCGGTCAGGTACCGGGTGCGTCCGGCAGCGGGTTCGCCCACGATCAGGGCATGGATATCGATACCGGCGTCGCTGACCCGCCGCACGATGCGCAGCAGGTCGGCATGGCCCTTCAATCGCGTGATGCGCCCAGGCAGGGTGACCAGCCAACGGCCCCGCGTTTCCGGATGGCAGCGGTACCACTCCGACAACCATGCCGCTGAAGGATGAAAGCCGGGATGGAAGTGGCTCGGGTCGATGCCACGATGGATCACGCGAATCCTCTCATCGGGGCACGCCGGATAGTGCTCAAGTATGTAGCGGCGGACGCTCTCCGAGACGGCGATGACCTGTTCGCCTCGTGTCATCACACTGCTGTACCAACTTGGCGAGTGTAGCCCATGCACCGTGGTGACCAAACGGGGGCGCTGCTCCAACGGCATGCTGCGCCAGGCCAGCCAGCCAATCCAGGCAGGCAGGCGCGAGCGTAGGTGGAGAATGTCGACGTCGAGATCGTGCAGCAGTCGGCGCAGCGGCCGTATCAGGCGCAGTGTGGCGAGTGACTTCTTGCCGATAGGCCACTCGATGTGTTCGCTACCGGCAGCAGTCAGTTCATTGACCAGCCTTCCGCCGCCGGAGAGGACAATGGATCGATGCCCGGCGCTGACCAATGCCCGAGCGACCTCCAGCGTGCCGCGCTCGACGCCGCCGCCATGCAGATTGGGCAGTACCTGCATGACGGTGAACCCACCATTTTGTTTATTCGGTTCGCGAATTTGATAGCCCTTTGTGCGCTGTATGAATCTAACATGTACCGAGGTGTGGTCTTAGATGTTCGACCACCTGACTCGCCGCCTCGTCAGGACTCAGCGCGGTGGTGTCGAGGCGCAGCTCCGGATCGAGCGGTGGTTCGTAGGGGGAGTCGATGCCGGTGAAGTGCTGCAGTTCGCCGCGCCGAGCCTTGGCGTAGAGCCCCTTGGGGTCGCGCGCTTCGGCGGTAGCCAGCGGGGCGTCGACAAAGATCTCGATGAAGTCGCCCTCGGGCAGGAGCCGTCGGGCCATGTCGCGTTCGGCGCGGAAGGGGGAGATGAAGGCGGTCAGCACGATCAGCCCGGCGTCGGCCATCAGGGCAGCGACTTCGGCGACACGGCGGATGTTCTCCACCCGGTCGGCCTCGGTGAAGCCGAGGTCGCGGTTGAGGCCGTGGCGCACGTTGTCGCCGTCGAGCAGGTAGGTGTGGTGGCCGAGCGCGTGCAGTTGCTGCTCCACCGCGTTGGCGATGGTCGACTTGCCGGCGCCGGAGAGGCCGGTAAACCAGAGCACGCACGGGCGTTGCCCCTTGAGGGCGCCGCGCGCCGCCTTGTCCACGTCCAGGTGCTGGCGGTGGATGTTGTGGGCCCGGCGCAGGGCGAAGTGGATCAGGCCGGCCCCGACGGTGTGGTGGCTGATGCGGTCGATGAGGATGAAGCCGCCGGTGTCGCGGTTCTCGGCGTAGGGGTCGAAGGCGACCTCGCGATCGAGCGCAATGGTGCAGACGGCAATCGCGTTCAGCGCCAGCTCGCGGCAGGCCACCCGCGCCTGGGTGTTGACGTCGATCTGGTGCTTGATGCCGGTGACGCTGACCCCGGTGGTGACCCCACCGATCTTGAGCAAGTAAGGCCGGCCGGGCAGCAGGGGTTGCTCCGCCATCCAGATCAGGGTGACTTCGAACTGGTCGGCACAGGCGGCGGGGCGCTCGGCGGGGCAGATCAGGTCGCCGCGCGAGATGTCGATCTCGTCCTCCAGTGTCAGCGTCACGGCCTGACCGGCCACGGCCTGTGCCAGATCGCCGTCGTGGGTGACGAGGCGTGCTACCCGGCTGGTCCGGCCCGAGGGCAGGACGCGAATCTGCTCGCCGGCGTGCAGGGTGCCGCTGACCAGGGTGCCTGCAAAGCCGCGAAAGTCCGGCCCGGGCCGGTTGACCCACTGCACCGGGAAGCGCAGCGGGGCGTGGCTCAGGTGCGCTTCGTCCACCGGGACCGTCTCCAGCCAGACCAGCAGGGTCGGGCCGTGGTACCACGCCATCTCGGCCGAGGGGGTGATGACGTTGTCGCCCTTGAGTGCCGAGAGTGGGATGGCGGCCACGTCGGTCAGCCCGGCCTGCGCGGCAAAGGCGGCGAAGTCGGCCACGATCTGCTCAAAGCGAGCCCGGTCGTAGCCGACGGCATCCATCTTGTTCACCGCCAGCACCACGTGACGCACCCCGAGCAGGGCCACCAGCCAGGCGTGGCGACGGGTCTGGGTCATCACCCCGTGGCGGGCATCGACCAGCAGCACGGCGGCGTCGGCGGTCGAGGCGCCGGTGACCATGTTGCGGGTGTACTGCTCGTGGCCCGGGGTGTCGGCGACGATGAAGCTGCGCTGCTCGGTGGCAAAGTAGCGGTAGGCGACGTCGATGGTGATGCCCTGCTCCCGTTCGGCGGCCAGGCCGTCGACCAGCAGGGCCAGGTCGAGCTCCTCGCCCTGGGTGCCCCAGCGGCGCGAGTCGGCCGCCACGGCGGCAATCTGGTCATCGAACAGCCGCTTGGATTCGTAGAGCAGCCGCCCGATCAGGGTGCTCTTGCCGTCATCCACGCTGCCGCAGGTGATGAAGCGCAACAGACCACTATCCATCAGAAGTAGCCCTCCTGCTTCTTCTTCTCCATCGAGGCGGCGCTGTCGTGGTCGATCAGCCGCCCTTGCCGTTCCGAGGTGCGGCTGACGCGCATCTCGTCGATGATCGCCTCTAGCGTCTCGGCGCTCGACTCCACGGCCGCCGTCAGCGGCCAGCAGCCGAGGGTGCGAAAACGGACCCGGCGCAGCTGCGTCTGCTCGCCCGGCGCAAAGGGCATGCGCTCCGGGTCATCGACCATGATCAGCTGGCCGTCGCGCTCCACCACTGGGCGCTCATCGGCGTAGTAGAGCGGTACGATCGGGATCGCCTCCTGGGCGATGTACTGCCAGATATCGAGCTCGGTCCAGTTGGAGAGGGGAAAGACGCGGATCGATTCGCCCGGCTGTTTGCGTGTGTTGAAGAGTCGCCACAGCTCGGGGCGCTGGTTCTTCGGGTCCCAGCGGTGCTGTGCCGTGCGAAAGGAGAAGATGCGCTCCTTGGCGCGCGACTTCTCCTCGTCGCGCCGCGCACCGCCAAAGGCGACGTCGAAGCGGTAGCGATCCAGCGCCTGCTTCAGCGCCTGGGTCTTCATCACATCGGTGTGGATGGCCGAGCCGTGGGTGAACGGGTTGATCCCCTGTTCGACCCCCTCCTGGTTGGTGTGGACGATCAGGTCCATGCCCAGCTGCTGGGCCGTGGCGTCGCGAAAGCGGTACATCTCGCGAAACTTCCAGCCGGTATCGATATGCAGCAGTGGAAAGGGCGGGCGCGCCGGATAGAACGCCTTGACTGCCAAATGCAGCATCACGGCGCTGTCCTTGCCAATCGAGTAGAGCATCACCGGGCGGTCGGCCTCGGCCGCCACCTCGCGCATGATGTGGATGCTCTCGGCCTCGAGCCGTTGCAGGTGGGTCAGTCGGGTCATGGGCGTACGGATATGAATCGGATGCTAATGTATCAGGGGCGACGCCAGTGTGCCAGATTTTTCCGGGTGCGGCCGGGTAGCCAGCCAGTCCGGGGCCGGGTTGCTCGGGGTGTAGCCCTCCACGGCGCGTTGCAGCAGGTCGCGGGCGCGTTGGCTGTCACACGCCTGGTGGGCCTGCTCCAGCTGGTCGAGCAGGGCGGCGAGCGTCTCGGCGGGCAGGGTGCGCTCTTCGGCGCGCAGGATGCGCGGGTGGGCGGTGCCGACCACGTTGTCGCCGATCAGCAGCTCCTCATAGAGCTTCTCGCCCGGGCGCAGGCCGGTATAGGTGATGGCGATGTCGCCCTCCGGGTGGGCCTCGTCGCGCACCTCCAGACCGCTCAGGTGGATCATGTGGCGGGCCAGTTCGGCGATGCGCACCGGTTCGCCCATGTCGAGCACGAAGACGTCGCCCCCCTGGGCCATGGCGCCGGCCTGGATGACCAGCTGAGCGGCTTCGGGGATGGTCATGAAGTAGCGGGTGATCTCCGGGTGGGTTACCGTGACCGGGCCGCCGTCACGGATCTGCTGGCGAAAGCGGGGTACGACCGAGCCGGAGGAGTCGAGCACGTTGCCGAAGCGAACCATGCTGAAGCAGGTGGTCGAGCCGGTCTGGGCGAGTGCCTGCAGGATCAGTTCCGCCAGCCGCTTGGTGGCCCCCATCACGTTGGTCGGCCGCACCGCCTTGTCGGTGGAGATCAGGATGAAGCGCTCCACGCCGGCGGCCGCGGCGGCCTCGGCCACCGCGCGGGTGCCGAGCGCGTTGTTGCGGATCCCTTCAAAGAGGTTCTGCTCCACCAGCGGCACATGCTTGTAGGCAGCGGCGTGGTAGATCGTCTGCACGCCGAAGTGGTCGATGACGCGCTCGACCCGGGCGCGGTCGGTGACCGATCCGAGCAGTGGCACCAGCTGCACAGGCAGGCCGCGCAGCTCTTCGGTCAGCGTCTGCTCGATGGCGTAGAGGGCAAACTCGCTGATCTCGTAGAGCAGCAGCGTGCGGGGCTGCAGGGCGACGATCTGCCGGCACAGTTCGGCCCCGATCGAGCCGCCGGCACCAGTGACCAGCACCACCTTGCCGGTGATACTGGCACCCAGCAGAGCAGGGTCGGGAGGAACCGGCTCGCGCCCGAGCAGATCCTCGACCTCGACGGCGCGCAGCTGATCGAGCGAGGCCCGGCCGGATACCAGTGCCTCGATGCCGGGCACCGTGAGAATCTCTACCGGCAGTGATTCGATCTGCTGCAGGATGTGTCGCCGCTGCGTTCGGGTGGCCGAGGGGATGGCCAGCAGGATGCGATCGATGGCGTGGCGCTTGATCAGCTCGGGCAGGGCGTCGGGAGGATAGACCCGGGTGCTGAAGACCGTGCTGCCCTGCAGGGTCGGATCGTCATCGACGAAGGCGGTGACGCGAAAGCGGTTGGAGGTTGTCAACAATGAGGCGAGTTGCGCCCCTGAGTGGCCAGCACCATAGATCACCACGGGGCTGGCTGTCGTCGAACCGCCACCATAGCCAGACCACTGGTAGAGCCAGCGCACCAGCAGCCGGCTGCCACCGACATAGAACAGCGCGACCAGGGCGAAGATGACCGGCACCGTGCGTGGAAAGGGGGTGCCACTGACATAGGCGGCCGACCACTGCAGCAGGGCCAAGGTCGCTACACCCAATGCAATAGAGACCACCACCTGTGGTCCCATGAATCGCACCACCGCACGGTAGAGGCCAAGGGCGTGAAAGAGCGCTACACCGGTGACGGAGACCAACAGGAATATCCACCACGCTGCTGTCAACGAATCGGCCGGCCACCAGCTCTGCAGGCGCAGGGCAAAGGCCGACCATAACGCCAGTGGCAGCGCCACGGCGTCGGAGAGAAGCATCAACAGGCGCTTGTGCCGCCGAGGCAGCGATTTAAACATCGGCGTAGATGGCGTCGAGGGCCAGGCTTGTCGCCAGACAGTCGAGCGTAATCGCTCCCTCGACGACGTGTTCGGCCTTCCAGCCGGAGGCGCGGCGGTAGACCGTCACCCGTTGCCGATCCTGCTCGACCAGCAGGTACTCCTTGAGGCTGGGCAGGGTCTGGTAGGCGAGCAGCTTCTCGCGCCGGTCGATGCGTTCGGTGCTCTCCGAGAGCACCTCCACGATCAGGCAGGGGTGCCGGCGAAAATACGGCTCACGGTCGTTCGGGTCGCAGCTGACCAGCAGGTCAGGGTAGTAGAAGCAGGTCTGGTCGCCGATCTCCAGCCGCACCTTCATGTCCGAGGTGAAGAGCTGACACTGCCGTTGCCGCGCTGCGGGGGTCAGGGCAAAGGCCAGCGCGTTGACAATCAGCCCGTGGCGGTCGCTGGCGCCCACCATCGCATAGACCTCACCATCGATATACTCGTGGCGCAGTTCGCTCTGCTGCTCGCCCTGCAGGTAGTCGTCGACCGAAAGTGTCGGTTTGGGAGCGGCCCATGCGGCCATCGTGCACCTCCTTGCGATCCGTTTTATCCCTTCCATTCTACGTCAAAATGGTCGTGCCGAGGGTGCGTATCGGTTGTCAGCCGTGCCCATTGCGCGGTAGGATTACCCAGAGGTCATCGATGGCAAGGAGGTAAGACATGGTAGCGACAGCGACCCTTTCCAGCAAGTTTCAGATCTCTATCCCCAAGGCGATCCGCGAGCAGCACCACTGGATGGCGGGGCAGGAGTTCGCCTTCATCCCCAAAGGCACGGGTGTGCTGGTGGTGCCTGTGCCGGAGCTGGAGCAGTTGGTCGGTATCGCGGCCAAGGCCGATACCGGCGAGGTGCGGGACAGACAGGACCGCTACTGATGCGGGTGGTCGATACCTCCGCGTGGGTGGAGTGGGTGGTCGGTGGGGCGACCGCGCAGGCGCTCAGGCCGAGGATGCCGGCACGGGAGGCCTGTCTGGTGCCGACCCTGGTGCAACTGGAGCTTTTCAAGTGGCTGCTGCGCGAGCTGGATGAGAGCCAGGCTGAGCGCGTGATTGCCTATACGCAAAAGTGTATTGTGGTGCCGCTGGATACCTCCATCGCCCTGCGTGCTGCCGAGCTGCACCGGCAGCACCGTCTCGCCACCGCCGACGCCATCATCTACGCCACTACCCTGGAACTGGGTGCCGACCTGTTGACTTGCGACGCCCACTTCAAGGGGCTGCCCGCCGTCCACTACCAGCCCAAGCTGGCTTAGGCAACGCCATGAAAACACTCGCCCTGTACAACATCAAGGGCGGCGTGGGCAAGACCGCCAGCGCCGTCAACCTTGCCTGGCAGATGGCCCGCAACGGCCGTCGCGTGCTGCTGTGGGACCTCGACCCCCAAGGTGCCGCCTCCTTCTATCTGCGCGTCAAGCCGCGCATCAAGGGCAGCACGCGCAAGTTGATTGCCGGCAAGCTCGACCTCGACGAGCTGATCCATAGCACCGAACACGACCGCCTCGACCTGCTGCCGGCCGACTTCTCCTACCGCCACATGGACCTGCACCTGGACGACGCCAGCAAGTCCAAGAAGCGCCTGGCCGGGCTGCTCAAACCGCTGCGCCACGGCTACGACCTCGTGGTCATCGACTGCCCGCCGAGTATCTCGCTGGTCTCCGAGAACATCTTTCGCGTGGCCGACCTGATCCTGGTGCCGCTGATCCCGACCACCCTCTCCCTGCGCACCTGGCAGCAGATCCGCCAGCACTTCGACGACCAGTCGATCGACCCGGCCCGGCTGGTCCCCTTCATCTCCATGGCCGACCGACGCAAGCGGCTACATCGCGAGACCATGCAGCAACTCGCCAGTGAAGAGCCGACCCTGCTGCGCACCGTCATCCCCTACGCCGCCGATGTCGAGCGCATGGGGCAGGAGCGCGCCCCACTCGGCACCTTCGCCGCCCACAGCCCCGCCGGCATCGCCAGCCGCCTCCTCGCCGACGCCGTCGCCGCACGGCTGGGGTGACGGTT
>SKWO01000015.1 GCA_007128895.1 Gammaproteobacteria bacterium | reverse complement strand
GACGCTGCCGGCGAGCCGCTCGGCGTAGCGTGCGGCGACGCGGCGGCGCTGCTGGTTGTAGTGGTCGATGTGGGGCAGCTTGGTGCGCAGTACCACCGCCTGCAGTTCGTCCAGGCGGCTGTTGTAGCCGATCTCGTCATGGTAGTAGCGGACCTGGCTGCCGTGGTTGCGCAGCGAGCGCAGCCGCTCGGCGAGGGTGTCGTCCTGGGTGGTGATCAGGCCACCGTCGCCGAAGCCGCCGAGGTTCTTGCTGGGAAAGAAGCTGAAGCAGCCGGCCAGTGAGAGCGCCCCGGTCTGGCGGCCATCGATGGAGGCGCCGAACGACTGGGCGCAGTCCTCGATGACCTGCAGATTGTGCTGCTCGGCCAGCGCGGTAATCGCCGCCATGTCGGCCGGCTGGCCGAAGAGGTGGACCGGCAGGATGGCGCGGGTGCGCGGGGTGATCGCCCGGCGGATCGCCTCGGGGTCGATGTTGAATGTCTCGGGGTCGATGTCGACGAAGACCGGGGTGGCGCCGGTGTAGACGATCGCCTCGGCGGTGGCGATGAAGGTGAACGGGGTGGTGATCACCTCGTCGCCGGGACCGATGCCGGCAGCGCGCAGCGCCAGGTGCAGGGCGTCGGTGCCGGAGGCGCAACCAATGGCATGTGCCGTGCCCAGGTAGGCCGCTGCCTCCTCCTCGAAGGCGCGCACATTGGGACCCAGGACGTATTGGGTCGCGGCCAGTGCCTCGAGCAGGCGGGCATCGAGCTCCGGCTTGAGCTGGCGGTACTGCTCCTTCAGATCGACCATCGGGATCATCGCATCGACTCCGGCAGGTTTTCGTTGAGCAGGCGGCCGATCTCCATCGCCGTCTGCAGGGCGCGGCGACCGTCCTCGCCACTGACCACCGGCTCGCTGCCGGTCTGGATGGCGTGCAGGAAGGCGCGGGCCTCGACCAGCAGCGCGTCGTTGTTATCGAAGGCCTGCTCCTCGCAGGCGATCTCCGGCACGCCGGGAACCATCTCACGCTCGCCCTTGCGGCAGACCTTCAGCACGCGGTCCTGAAAGTCGACGCTGAGGTAGCTGTCGTGCTGGAAGAGGCGCATCCGCCGTTCGCTGTGCATGCTGACCCGGCTGGCGGTGACATTGGCCACACAGCCGTTCTCGAAGCGGATGCGGGCGTTGGCGATGTCGGTCTCGCCGGAGAGGATGCTGGCGCCGTTGGCATCGATGCGCTCGATGCGGCTGCCGACGATATCCAGGATGATGTCGATGTCGTGGATCATCAGGTCGAGCACCACACTGACGTCGGTGCCGCGCGGCTTGAACGGGGCGAGCCGGTGCGACTCGATGAAGAGCGGCTGCTCGAGCACGGTATCGAGCGCCTGGATGGCGGCGTTGAACCGCTCAAGGTGGCCGACCTGCAGCACACACCCTCGGGCGCGGGCGATCGCGATCAGCTCGTCGGCCTGCTCGACCGTGGTGGTGATGGGCTTTTCCAGCAGGACGTGGACGTCGTGTTCAAGGAACCACTTGGCGACTTCGTGGTGCCAAGTGGTCGGCACCACGATGCTGACTGCATCGACGCGCCCGATCAGGCTGCGGTAGTCGGTGACCGCCTCGACGCCGAGCGGCGCGGCGATCTCAGCGGCGCGCGCGCCATCGCTGTCACAGACAGCGATCAGCTCGGATTCGGGCAGGGCGGCGAACTTGTCGGCGTGCCAGCGGCCAAGGTGGCCGACGCCGATGACGGCGGTGCGGACGGTCTTCATCGAGGGGCCTGAGCGGTGAAAATAGCTTATTCTACCATGGGGGCGCGGGGCTGTCAGAGCCGCGCGTGAGTGAAACCGTTGTCCTACAGGAGTGAAAGGTCCCATGTCACCGCCGCTGGAACAGCTTGAGATCGGTTTGGGTGAAGGGGAGGCAGCGGCACGGGTCGCCGGGGTCGACGAGGTGGGGCGTGGCCCGCTGGCCGGGGCGGTGGTCTGCGCGGCGGTGATCCTCGACCCGGCGCGGCCGATCGCCGGTCTGGACGACTCCAAGCGGCTCACGGCACGGCGGCGCGAGGCGCTGGCGGCGCTGATCCGCGAGCGGGCGCTGGCGTGGGCGCTGGGGCGCGCCGAGGTGGAGGAGATCGATCGGCTCAATATCCTGCAGGCGACGCTGCGGGCGATGGTGCGGGCGGTGGAGGGGCTGACCCTGTGCCCGACGCTGGTGCTGGTCGACGGCAACCGGGTGCCGCCCGGCCTGCGCGCCCCGGCGCGCGCCGTGGTGGGGGGGGATGGCTGCGAGCCGGCGATCGCCGCCGCCTCGATCCTGGCCAAGACGGTGCGCGACGCCGAGATGGTTGCGGCCGAGCAGCACTGGCCCGGCTACGGCTTTGCCCGCCACAAGGGGTACGGCACGCGCGACCATCTCGAGGCGCTGCACCGTCTCGGCCCGTGTCCGCTCCACCGCCGCTCTTTCGCCCCGGTCGCACGCGCGCTGCACACGACGGTATAATCCGGCGCCATGTCCGTTCCATTCGTCCACCTGCGCCTGCACACCGAGTACTCCCTGGTCGACGGTATCGTCCGCATCAAGGAGCTGGTCGCGACGGCGCGCGACGCCGGCATGCCGGCGGTGGCGGTGACTGACCAGTGCAACCTCTTCGCCCTGGTCAAGTTCTACCGCGCCGCCCAGGCCGCCGGCATCAAGCCGGTGGTGGGGGCCGACCTGTGGCTGCACAACCCGGCCGAACCGGCCCGCCCGCACCGACTGACCCTGCTCTGCCAGCACTACGACGGCTACCGCAACCTGGCCGAGCTGGTCTCGCAAAGCTATCTGGAAGGGTGGCAGCACGGCCGCCCGACGGTCGCCATGGAGTGGCTGGCGCCGGCCCGCTGCGAGGGGTTGATCGCCCTCGCCGGCGGTCGCCACGGCGACGTCGGCCGCGCCCTGCTCAGCGGTGACACGGCACTGGCCAACGGCCTGCTCGACGGCTGGCTGGCGCGCTTCCCCGACCGCTACTACCTGGAGCTGAACCGGACCGGACGCGAGGACGAGGAGCGGGCCCTGCACGCCAGTGTGGCACTGGCCGCCGAGCGCGGCGTGCCGGTGGTGGCGACCAACGATGTGCGCTTTCTGCGTGCCGACGATTTCGAGGCGCACGAGGTGCGCCACTGCATCCACGAGGGGCGCACCCTCGACGACCGGCGCCGCGAACGGCCCTACAGCGCGCAGCAGTATCTGCGCACGCCGCAGGAGATGGCCGAGTGCTTCGCCGATCTGCCCGAGGCGCTGGCCAACAGTGTCGCCATCGCCGAGCGCTGCAACCTCGAGCTGCAACTGGGCGAGAACGTCCTGCCCGACTTCCCGGTGCCGGAGGGGATGACCATCGACGCCTTCTTCGCCGAGGAGGCCCGACGCGGCCTGGCGCAGCGGCTGGCGCTGCTGCTGCCGGAGGGCAGCGCCGAGTGCGAGGCGCGCCGGGTCGAGTACCACGAGCGGCTGGCGCTGGAGATCGACGTGATCAGCGCGATGGGCTTTCCCGGCTACTTTCTCATCGTCGCCGACTTCATCCGCTGGGCCAAGCAGCAGAACATCCCGGTCGGCCCCGGACGCGGCTCCGGCGCCGGCTCGCTGGTCGCCTATGCGCTGGAGATCACCGACCTCGATCCGATCGCCTACGACCTGCTCTTCGAGCGCTTCCTCAACCCCGAACGCGTCTCCATGCCCGACTTCGACGTCGACTTCTGCATGGACCGGCGCGACGAGGTGATCGACTACGTCGCGCGCCGCTACGGGCGCGACCACGTCTCGCAGATCATCACCTACGGCTCGATGGCGGCCAAGGCGGTGGTACGCGACGTCGGCCGCGTGCTCGGCCACCCGTACGGCTTCGTCGACTCGATCGCCAAGCTGATCCCGTTCGAACTCGGCATCACCCTGGAGAAGGCGCTGGAGCAGGAAGAGGCGCTGCGCGAGCGCTATGAGAACGAGGAGGATGTGCAGGCGCTGATCGACATGGCGCGCAAGCTGGAGGGGCTGTCGCGCAACGCCGGCAAGCACGCCGGCGGCGTGGTCATCGCGCCCTCCAAGCTGACCGACTTCGCGCCGCTCTACTGCGAACAGGGCAGCGAGAGCGTCGTCACCCAGTTCGACAAGGACGATGTCGAGGCGGTCGGGCTGGTCAAGTTCGACTTTCTCGGCCTGCGCACCCTGACCATCATCCAGTGGGCGCTGGAGAACATCGCCCGGCGCCGGGGCGAGGCGCCCGATATGGCCCGCATCCCGCTCGACGACCCGGCCGCCTTCGCCCTGCTCAAGCAGTGCCAGACCACCGCCGTCTTCCAGCTCGAATCACGCGGCATGAAGGATCTGATCAAGCGGCTGCAGCCGGACTGCTTCGAGGAGATCATCGCGCTGGTCGCCCTCTTCCGCCCCGGCCCGCTGCAGTCGGGCATGGTCGACGACTTCATCAACCGCAAGCACGGCCGTGCCACCGTCGAGTATCCGCACCCCGATCTGGAGCCGATCCTGCAGCCGACCTACGGCATCATCCTGTATCAGGAACAGGTCATGCAGATCGCCCAGGTGCTGGCCGGCTACACCCTCGGCGGCGCCGACCTGCTGCGCCGTGCGATGGGCAAGAAGAAGCCGGAGGAGATGGCCAAGCAGCGGGCGATCTTTGTCGAGGGCGCCACCGCGCGCGGGGTCGCGGAGGCGACCGCCACCTACATCTTCGACCTGATGGAGAAGTTCGCCGGCTACGGCTTCAACAAGTCGCACTCGGCCGCCTACGCCCTGGTCAGCTACCAGACCGCCTGGCTCAAGGCGCACTACCCGGCCGAGTTCATGGCCGCCGTCCTCTCCGCCGATATGGACAACACCGACAAGGTGGTCAACCTGATCGAGGAGTGCCGCAGCATGGGGCTGGAGGTGCTGCCGCCGCACGTCAACCAGTGCAGCTGGCGTTTCGCCGTGGCCGGTGATGGGCAGGTTCGCTACGGCCTCGGAGCGATCAAGGGGTTGGGCGAAGGGGCGGTCGGTGTGATCGAGGCGGCGCGCGAGGCCGATGGGGCGTTCACCGATCTGGCCGACTTCTGCCGGCGCATCGACCCGCGCAGCGTCGGCAAGCGCGCCTTCGAGGTGATGATCCGCGCCGGTGCCCTCGACGGCCTCGGCCCCAACCGCGCCAGCCTGATGGCCGGCCTGCCGACCGCCGTGGCGCTGGCCGAGCGGCTGCAGCGCGACGACGCCTGCGGCCAGGTCGACCTGTTTGGCGAGGCGGCCGCCGTGGCGGTACCGGCGATCAGCCTGCCCGAGGTCGGCGAGTGGAGCGACGAGGTGCGGCTGGCCGGCGAGAAGGAGACCCTCGGCCTCTATCTGACCGGCCACCCCTTCGACCGCTACCGCGACGAGCTGGCCCATATCGCTCGTACCCGCATCGCCGATCTGCGCCCGCAGCGCGATCAGGCCATTACCATCGCCGGGCTGGTGGTGGCACTGCGCACCATGAACACGCGCAGCGGTGATAAAATGGCCATCGTCACCCTGGATGATCGCAGCGGCCGCATCGAGGTGACCCTCTTTGCCGACCTCTATGCCGCGTCGCGCGAGCAGTTGGCGATCGACCGCGTGGTGGTGGTCGAAGGCGAGGTCAGCCACGACGACTACAGCGGCGGCAACCGGCTGCGCGCCCGCCAGGTCTGTGATATCGCGACCGCCCGAGCGCGCCATGCGCGCGGACTGGTGCTGACCGTCCAGCCACACCACGCCGGAAACGGCCTGGTGCGCGAACTGGAACAGGCGCTGCTGCCCTTCCGCGACGGCGGCTGCCGGGTCTGGATCGACTACAGCGCCCCCGGCGCCGCGGCGCGCCTGACCCTGGGGGAGGGCTGGCGGGTCCAGCCGAGTGACGAATTGCTGCACCGTCTGGCCGAGCTGATCGGCCCTGAGGGTGTCCGAATGGAGTACCCGGAGTAATCCATGAACCTGAACTTTCTGGAATTTGAACAGCCGATCGCCGAACTCGAGGCAAAGATCGAGGAGCTGCGCCTGGTCGGTGACGACAACGAGATCAACATCGGCGAGGAGATCAGCCGGCTGCAGAGCCGCAGCCGCGAGCTGACCGAGCAGATCTTCAAGAGCCTGACCCCGTGGCAGATCTCCCAGCTCGCGCGCCACCCGCAGCGGCCCTACACCCTGGACTACATCCACCACCTCTTCACCGACTTCGAGGAGCTGCACGGTGACCGCGCCTACGCCGACGATCCGGCGATCGTCGGTGGCGTCGCCCGGCTGGACGGTCGCCCGCTACTGGTGATCGGCCATCAGAAGGGGCGCGATACCCGCGAGAAGGTGCGCCGCAACTTCGGCATGCCGCGCCCGGAGGGCTACCGCAAGGCGCTGCGCCTGATGGAGCTGGCCGAGCGCTTCCGCCTGCCGGTGCTGACCTTCATCGACACCCCCGGCGCCTACCCCGGGGTCGGTGCCGAGGAGCGCGGCCAGAGCGAGGCGATCGCGCGCAACCTGCTGGTCATGTCGCAGCTGCGTACGCCGATCATCAGCACCGTCATCGGCGAGGGCGGCTCCGGCGGCGCACTGGCGATCGGCGTCTGCGACCGGCTGCAGATGCTGCAGTACGCGACCTACTCGGTCATCTCGCCCGAGGGCTGCGCCTCGATCCTGTGGAAGAGCGCCGACAAGGCGCCCGACGCCGCCGCCGCCATGGGGCTGACCGCCGAACGGCTGCACGAGCTGGGGCTGGTCGACCGCATCGTGGCCGAACCGCTGGGCGGCGCCCACCGCGATGTCGAGCGCACCGTTGCCAACCTGCGCGACAGCCTCAGCGAGACCCTCGACCGCCTCTGCGACGAGCCGCTCGATCGCCTGCTGGAAAAGCGCTACCAGCGCTACATAGGATACGGGAGGTATAACGCCTAACGCACGGTCCTGAGCCGCTCCAACCACAGCTCGACCCGCCCCCACCACCACTCCCGCAGCCGTTCTGCCAGTGGTCGCTTCGGCCACTGCTGCGCATCGATCTCGAGGCAATCGGCCAGGTCGCCCTGCAGTTGGTCGGCTACCTCCCGCGCCAGGGCATCGTCGTCGATCTCCAGGTTCGCCTCCAGGTTCCAGCGCAGGTTCCAGCGATCCAGATTGCTGGAACCGATCGAGACCCGCTCGTCGCACAGTGTCACCTTGGCGTGCCAGAAGCGCGGCTGGTATTCATAGATACGCACGCCGGCACGCAGCAGGGCACTGTAGTAGCGTCGGGCGGCGTGGCGTATCGCCGGGTGGTCGGTAATCGGGCCGCTCAGAAGCAGACGCACATCGACCCCGCGCCGGGCGGCGCGACGCAATTCGCGGCGGAATTTCCAGGTGGGGATGAAATAGGCGGTGGCAATCCAGGCGCGCTGCTGGCTGCTGCGCAGGGCGAGCAGAAGCGAGCGCTTCATCTCCTGGCCCTGGCCTGGCCCCCCGGGGGCCAGACGGCAGCGACCACCTGCCGGCAGGTCGGGCGCCTGTCGGGAGGACGATAGCGGCCATACCGGGCAGACCGTCAGCGCTGCGGCATTCGCCTGACCGTTGGCGACGGCGACCGACCAGACCGAGAAGAAGAGGGTGCGCCAGTCCTCGGCCACCGGCCCCTCGGCACGCAACATCAATTCGCGCCAGCCCGGCTGCATCGGTTCGCCCAGAAAGGCGTCGGTCAGCCCTGTCCCCCCGGTGAAGACGATGCGGCGGTCGACCAGCAGCAGCTTGCGGTGGTCGCGCAGCAGATTGTGTACCAGGCTGTGGTAGCG
>SKWO01000071.1 GCA_007128895.1 Gammaproteobacteria bacterium | reverse complement strand
TCAAACACGGCTTCCGGCGCGTCTACAACGTGGAGGAGGGGTTCGAGGGCGAGCTCGATGAGCACCACCACCGCAGCACGCTGGGCGGCTGGCGCTTCCACGGCCTGCCTTGGGAGCAGTGCTGACGCACAGACGCACTGCCCGGTATAATGGCGCGCATGAGCAAACCGCGCCAGGAGACCGTTCTCAGCCACGAAGACGCCCTGCGCCTCAACGTCCTGATGGCCGGCGAGGTCCACGCCGTGCGCATCGACGAGGGGGCGATGACCCTGCACGCCCTGACCCCGAAGGGCGAGGCGAAGGTGGTGCTCAACCCCGATTGCGGCAATGACGCCTACCTGCGCAAGGTGCGCGAGTTCCTCGCCGGACGGGTGCTCGACTCGCCCGGCGGCTACCCGGTCTACCTGCGCCGCTGGACCCGCATGGGGCAGGCGCGCCAGCAGGGGCTGGACAAGCTGCTGCTGCTCGGCGAGCCGGAGGCGGTGGTCTCGGTCGCCTACTCCCCCGGCGTGACCGACGAGCTGGCGCGGCGGGCGTGGTGGGCGCTGCCGATCTCCGACAACGCCCGGCGCATGCTGGAGCGATCCGCCGTCGCCGAGGGCGAGATGGGGCCGGTGCTGGCCCGCTTCCTGGTCGACCACCTGCCGTTCGAGGACGACCCGTGGACGATCATCGACACCATTCGCACCGTGCTGCTGCGCCCCGGCCTGATCGACGATCAGGCCCGTCTGGCGCTGTGGCGTAGCGGCCGCCACCGCAAGACCTACCGAGTCGGCTTTCTCGCCTGCCAGCCCGACCACCTGCCCGAGAGCGGCGCTGCCCGGGCCGACCTGACACAGTTGGAGGAGCAGCTGGCCGGGCTGGATGACAACCGCTGGGCGGTGGCACTGCGGCGCCTTGCCAGCGCGAGCGGCCAGACCTTCCTCACCACCGTCACCGACGTGCTCGAATCGGCCGCCGACCAGGAGGTGGTCAACGAGGTGCTCGACGCGTTGGCCGACTACTTCCGCCCGCTGCGCCCGGAGAGTGACCATCCCGGCGGGGTCGAGGCCGTTCGCGCCGAGTATGCCGCGCCACTGGAGGCCGATACCGCCCCCCTGCTCGAGGGCCTGCCCGCCTATGAGGCGCAGCTGCGCGCGATGCGCCTGCTCAGCCGCGCCGACCGGCGCATCGCCGACGAGATCCTCTCGCGCACCACGGCGGTCGGCTCGCTGATGCGGCGCAAGCTCGACCCGGTCACGCAGCTGTTGCAGGAGCAGACCGAGCGGCTGCGTCAGCCGGGTTGATCACGCCGGCCCAGCACGAGCCGCAACAACAGCAGCAGGACCAGCACACCGCCATACCACCACACCGTGCGCAGGTCGCCGCCGCGCTGCAGCAGTGCATAGTGCACCACCGCCAGCGCCGTCGCCGGCCAGACCAGTCGGTGCAGCCAAGTCCAGCGCGGCGACCCCAGTCGTTGCCGCAGCCACTGCCCCGAGGTCAACGCCAGCGGCAGCAGGAGCAGCAGCGCGGCGAGCCCGGCCCAGACGTGGTGTCGATGGCGCAGATCCTCCCACAGCAGTGCCCACGCCCAACCCAGATCGCCCCCAAAGTAGAGACCCACATGGAGCACGGCGTAGCCGAACGCCGTCAGCCCGGCGACACGGCGCAGCACCAGGAGTGGCGCCACCCGCACGACAGCCAGAACGACACCCAGTGCCAACACCGCCAGCAGCCCCCACAGCGCCCAGCGTCCGCTGTGGTGGATCGCCGTCTCGATCGGGACAAAGCCGAGCCGCTCACGCCACGCCGCCCAGACCAGCCACACTGCCGGCAGCGCGGCGAGCAGCCAGAAGAGGGGGTGAAGCAGTCGCTGCATGGCGATGGCTGTCACGTCAGAAGTACCGCCGCAGATCCATTCCGTCGTAGAGATGGGCCACCTGCTCGGCATAGCCGTTGAACGGCAGGGTCGGTCGCCGCCCCGATTCGCCGATGCGCCGTTCACTGGCCTGACTCCAGCGCGGATGGTCGACCTCTGGATTGACGTTGGCATAAAAGCCGTATTCGCGTGGTGCCTGCTGCTCCCACGAAGTGACCGGGCGCTGTTCGTGAAAGCGGATGGCGACGATCGACTTGATGCTCTTGAAGCCGTACTTCCACGGCACCACCAGACGGATCGGCGCCCCGTTCTGGTTCGGCATCACCTCGCCGTACATCCCCACGGCGAGCAGCGTCAGCGGGTGCAGCGCTTCATCCATGCGCAGCGCCTCGCGGTACGGCCACGCGATCACCGGCCTTCGCACCCCCGGCATCACCGCCTCGTCGACCAGCGTCTCGAACTCGACGTAGCGGGCGCGTGAGGTCGGCTCCAACCGGGTGATCAGCGCCGCCAGCGGAAAGCCGACCCACGGGATCACCATCGACCAGCCCTCGACACAGCGCAGCCGGTAGACCCGCTCCTCCAGCGTGTGCGGACGCAGCAGATCCTCCAGCCCGTAGCGACCGGGTCGCGCCACCTCGCCCTCGACCACGACATCCCACGGTGAGGTCTGCATGCGCCAGGCGTTCGCTGCCGGCTCGCTCTTGCGCGTGCCGAACTCGTAAAAGTTGTTGTAGCCGGTCGCGGCACGCGGGTCGGTCAACGGCTCATCGGTGGAGAAGGGGCCAGCCACCACCTGTTCGGGGTCGAAGGGTGCCGCATCCACCGTGCCGGCCAGCGGCGCCAGTGCCAGCGCCAGCCCGGCGCGCATCACCTCGCGGCGCGAGAGCCAGAGCGCCTTGGGGGTGATCTCGCTGGGCGGCGGTTCGGAAAACCGATATCGCGTCATGACTATTGCCTTGCAATCGGGGAAAAGTAGCCTACACTGATATTCGAACTTGTACCAAGTTCAAAAGTAGACCCTAACGCTCAGGAATTCAAGCCGCCGGGTCGATGTCATACAGCCCGTTGTACCCAAAAGAACAAGGAGCAGACATGCGAAACCTCAAGACCACACGTAGACTGGTCGCCAGCCTGGTCGCCGGCCTCGGCCTGACCATCGCCGCCAGCGCCGCCAGCGCCGACCCGTTCGCCAACTACCGCCAGCACTTCCAGCCGATCCCGTCGGTGCCACCGATTCCGGCCGGCAACTCGATGACTGCCGAGAAGGTCGAACTGGGCAAGATGCTCTTCTTCGAACCGCGCATCTCGGCCAGCGGCGTGATCAGCTGCGCCACCTGCCACAACCCGGCGCTCGGCTACTCCGACCGCATCCCGCGCGCAGTCGGCCACGACGGCCAGGTCGGTGAGCGCAACACACCGACGGTGCTCAACTCCGGCCTCTTCACCTCGCAGTTCTGGGACGGTCGCGTCGACACCCTGGAGGAGCAGGCGCTCGGCCCGGTCGAGGCCGACATCGAGATGAACATGCCGATCGACCAGGCCCTGGAGCGGCTCAAGGAGTTCCCGCTCTACGTGCAGATGTTCGAGGCCGCGTTCGGTGGCAGCGACGCGATCAATGCCGACAACATGGCTGCTGCCCTGGCCACCTTCCAGCGCACCCTGCTCACCCCCAACTCGCCGCTCGACCGCTGGCTGGCCGGTGATGAAGGGGCGATGACCACGCAGCAAAAGCGTGGCATGAAGGCCTTTGTCGATCGCGGCTGCATCGCCTGCCACCGTGGCCCGGCGCTGACCGACAGCGGCTTCCACCGTATCCAGGTGCCCGGCTCGACCGACCTTGGCCGCTACCTGGTGACCGGCAACGAGGCTGATCGCCACGCCTTCAAGACGCCGACCCTGCGCAACGTCGCCCTGACCTACCCGTACTTCAACAACGGTAGCGTCAACGACCTGGGCGAGGCGATCCGCATCATGGGCCAGGAGATGCTCAACGTGCGTCTGCCGGACGCCGAGGTCGCCGACATGGTCGCCTTCATGCACGCCCTGACCGGCGACATCCCGGAGTTCCCGGTGCCCTCGCTGCCCTGACGGGGTATTGCAAGTAGCACCCACTGCGGTGAACATAACGGCGCCCTTAGGGGCGCCGTTTTTTCTGAGGAGAGCCTACGCCATGCCGTACTTCGTCTACCACGTCAAAGAGAAGGGGCTGTTGCCCGACCCCAACCGGCTCGAGATGATCGACCGTTTCGAAAAGTTCCCGGAGGCGAGCCGGCGCGCGCGCGAACTGCGCGGCCAGGGTGGGGAGGGCGGCAACTACCGGGTCATCTTCGCCAACAACCCGGCCGAAGCCGAGGACCTGCTGCTCAACGAGCAGCCAGCGGTTCACTACGGCGACGACTGAGCCGCGCCACGATGCTCGACGAGGACGCCTACCACGCCAGTCGGCGTCAGCTCAACCAGCGCCCCTGTCCGTTCGAGAAGGCGGTGATGCGCGGCTGCTGCGGCTGCCACCGGGTGCGTCAGGTACTGATCGCCGAGCGGCAGACCGCCGCCTGCACCGAGGAGGCGAGCTGGCATCGCTGCCGCGCCTTTTTCGATGCGCTGCGCGACAAGGCGCGCTTCGCCCTGCACATCGAAGATCCGGAGGCGCCGTTACCGCACGCCCAGAAGCTGCGCCTGCAGTGCGGCGGCCTGCTCGCGCTGCAGACCGAACTCGCACCGGGCGACGACGCCGCGCCATCGACGGTCGACATCGACCGCCTGCTGGCGCAGGCCGAGGTGCGCTATCCGAAGGGTGAGGGGCTGCCGTGGAGCAGTGTCATGCGCGGCGTCAGCCACTATGTGGTCAGGGCACGAGCCCGGCGATGACCAGCAGGGCCAGCACGGTCAGCCAGATCAGCGCCATCCGCTTGGCCAGCGCATAGGCCTGCCGAGGCGCGTCGCGGCACGCCTCACCACTGTCCAGCGCACCCGCACCCACATCGGCCAGCAGTCGGTCGCTGCCTTCGCGCCACGGCTGAGCATGGCCGCGCCACGCCTGCAGGGCACCGGCGTAGCTGCCGGCCAGCATGTAACCGAGTGCCGTCAGGCGGGCACTCGGCCAGACCAGCAGCGCCAGCACTGTCGTGGCGGCCGCTGTGGTGGCGCGCTCCGGATCACCGGCGGCCAGCTCAGCGGTCAGCCGGTAGAGCACCGCGCCGAGCGGACCGAGCAGGACAAACCAGAGGCAGACGCCGACCAGACGCCGCTCGGCGCCGATCAGGACGGCATCGGCCACCGCACAGTCAGTCGCCTCGGGCGTCTCCGGCCGCTGTGGCCCCAATATCCCTTCGGCATGGCGCCAGGCGGCGGCATTGTCCTCCCGTTCGCGCGCCTCCAGATAGCCCTCCAATCGTCGTGGCAGACAGTACGGCCCGATCGCCCAGACCAACACGGCCAGCCCGAAGAGAAAGGCGACCACCTCATGCAGCCAGCCGAGCGCCAGCCCGACCAGCCCGATCAGCAGCAGTGGACCGAGCAGCACCAGCGCCAGCCCGGCGAAGCCGTCGGTGCCCACGAAAGGTAGCCGCCCCTGCAGCCAAGCTGTATAGCGGCTCAGCCAGCCGTGGCGGCGCACCGTCTCCAGCGCCTCGACAAAGCGCTCGATCAACAGGGCCAACAGGATCGTCAACAGACTCATGCGCTACTCCTTATCACTCATGTCGGCGAGTATAGGCACTCAGCCGCTCCCAATCAAAGGCAGGCCCCGGGTCGCTCTTGCGACCCGGGGCGATGTCACTGTGGCCGACCACCCCGGCCAGCCGGGGGCAGTGGCGGTGCAACAGGTCGAGCAACGGCACGAGCACGCCGTACTGCGGCTCGCTGTAAGGGGTCGTGTCGGTCCCTTCCAGCTCGATACCGATAGAGAAGTCGTTGCAGCGCTCGCGGCCGCGCCAGCACGAACGGCCGGCGTGCCACGCCCGCTGCTGCAGCGGCACATACTGGACCAGCTCACCGTCACGCCGGATCAGCAGGTGGCTGGAGAGACGCAGCCCGGCGATCTCGGCAAAGAAGGGGTCGGCCGCCGGATCGAGCCGGCCAAGAAAGAGGTCGTCGATCCACGGCCCACCAAAGCGGCCGGGCGGCAGGCTGATGCCGTGGATCACCACCAGCTCGATCTCGCTGCCCTCGGGCCGTGCGTCACAGTGGGGTGAGACGACGCGCCGGGCCGGTTCTATCCAGCCCGTACTATCGAGCCGCACCACTGCCCTCCAGCTTCAGACCGACCTTGGTAATGCGACCACCGTCCACCTCGCGCACAACAAAGGTGACCCGTCCGACCTCGATGCGGTCGCCCACCACCGCCTGGCAACGGCACTGGCGGGCCAGATAGTCGGCCAGCGTCGTAGCCGCAGCATCCTCCGGCAGGGTAAAGCCGTAGACCATCGCCAGATCGGCCAATTGCGCCTCGCCGTCGAGGACAAAGTGGCCGAAGAAGCGGCGCTCCTGCAGCCGCTCCGGTGCCTGTTCGGTGGCAAAGTGGCGGTCGAGCCGCACCAGCGACGGCTGCGGTGCCACCAGATAGACGTAGTCGCCCACCTCCAGCTCGGTCAAGCCGCAGGTCGCCACCGGCTCACCAGCACGCACCACCGCTGCCAGCAGGACACCGCGCGGCAGCAGCGCCGGATCGAGCGGCCGGGTCGCCGCCTGGCTGCCCCGCTCCACCCGGTAGCCGACGATCTCATACTCCCGCGCCTCGGGGATCTCCAGATCGATGCGCTGGATCAGACCGCCGCTGGGCGGCACCTCCAGCCCCAGCCAGCGTGCCATCGGCGCCACCGTCCAGCCCTGCACCAGCAGCGAGACCAGCACGATGAAGAAGGCGATATTGAAAAAGCCGGAGGCCTGCTCCAGCCCCGCCAGCAAGGGAAAGAGGGCGAGGATGATCGGCACCGCGCCGCGCAGGCCGACCCAGCTGATGAAGAGCTGGTCGCGCCACGGAAAGCGAAACGGCAGCAGCGAGAGCCAGACCGCCAGCGGGCGCGCCACCAGCATCAGCACCGCCGCCAGCACGATCCCCTGCAACGCGATCGGCAACAGCTCCGACGGCGTCACCAGCACACCGAGCATCAGGAACATGGTGATCTGGCTCAGCCAGGCCAGGCCGTCGTGGAAACGACGGATGTTGTTGCCCGACTGCAACGGGCGGTTCCCCAGCACCAGCCCGGCCAGATAGACCGCCAGAAAGCCGCTGCCGCCGCTCACCGCGGTGGCACCGAAGACCAGCAGGCCACCGGCCATCGCAGCCAGCGGGTAGAGCCCGGCATTCAGACGCAGCCGGTTGACCAGCTGCCCCAGCAGCCAGCCACCGGCCAGCCCGAAGGCGGCACCCAGCCCCATCTGCACCGCGAACTCGCTGAGCAGGCCGAAGTCGAGCTGGGTCTGGCCGGCCACCAGCATCTCGACCAGGACGATGGTCAGGAAGATCGCCATCGGGTCGTTGCTGCCCGACTCGATCTCCAGCGTGGCACCGACCCGCTGCTTGAGCTGCAGACCGCGCGAGTGGAGCAGAGAGAAGACTGCCGCCGCATCGGTCGAGCCAACAATGGCGCCGATCAACAACGCCTCCAGCCAATTCAGATTGAACAGCCACATCGCCACCGCGCCGGTGACCACGCTGGTGACCACCACGCCAAGGGTGGCCAGCGTCACCGCCGGGCGCAGCCCGACCCGAAAGCTGGAGGCGTCGGTGCGCAGCCCACCGTCGAAGAGGATGATCGCCAGCGCCAGTGAGCCGATGAAGTAGGCGGTCTGGACATCGTCGAAGACGATCCCGCCCGGTCCCTGCTCGCCGAGCAGCATGCCGAGCAACAGAAAGACCAGCAGCAACGGCGCCCCCACCCGTGCCGAGATGACGCTGGCAAAGATGCTTAGCAGCAGCAGGAAGCCGCCGAGCAGGATGATCTGG
>SKWO01000057.1 GCA_007128895.1 Gammaproteobacteria bacterium | reverse complement strand
GGGAGGGTAACCGTTATCTGGGATAGCGTGCCCGGGGCGACCGGCTACAGCCTCTACTGGAGTCTTACTCCTGAGATTGATCCCGGCGTGCCTGCCTCATACAACACGGTGAATTGGCAAACGGGCGTCAGCAGCCCGCATACCGTCACGGATCTGACCAATGGTGACAAGTTCTACTTCGTCGTCACAGCTACCGCTGGCAGTGTGGAGAGCGCGGCCAGTGAGGAGGTGTCGGCAACACCATTCGAATTCGTGCCGGTGGGTGGCCTCAATGATACCGGAATCGACTGGTGTGCCAACGACGACACCAACCATCTCGGCTGCCCAGCGCCTGACTATCCGCCGGAGCAGGACGGCGAATCGGGTCGTGATGCCGCTGCTCGTGTCGGCACATTGGACAAAATAGGCGGCGGTGACGCCGGTTTCGACTTCACCAAGATCGGCTCCTCTGGCAATGCGCTACCGGCGGGTGCCAGCGAATGGTCCTGTGTTCGGGACAACGTCACTGGTTTGATGTGGGAGGTGAAGGTGGATGATGCCACCAGCCTCCACCATAAGGACCACACCTATAGCTGGTACAACACGGACAGCAACACCAACGGTGGTGTCGAAGGGGAGCCAAACGGGGGTGTTTGCGTCGGTAGCGACTGCGATACCGAGGCATTTGTCCAGGCGGTCAACAGCGCGGAACTCTGTGGCTGGGATGACTGGCGTCTGCCCAGCCCCACCGAGCTGTTGTCAATTGTCCACAATGGCCGTGCTGCTGCTCCGGCGATTGACGAGGTGTGGTTCCCGAACACGTCGAGCGAACGATTCTGGACCGCCTTTATCTCCATTAGAGCTCTGCGATTCTTTTCAACCGCCGCCGCGTATACAGTGCACTTTGAGACAGGTGGTATAAGTAGAGGCGACGTAGGAGGCCAAGCAGCAGACGCTGAACGCGTTCGGTTGGTGCGCGGTGCACTTCAGGCTGCGTTGCCATCGGTCGAGTAGCCGGATGCACCCCAGAGCCGATACATCTCCATTGAGGAACGTGAGGGACGAGCTATGAAAAGAATGGGAGCCATCGCGGGCGTTGCCCTGCTACTGATCAATGCACCGGCTCAGGCTTGGCCGGCTGAGGAGCCACCGGCTACACCCGGCGAACTGAGTTGCGACCGGACGCATTATGCCAACATACCAGCCACCACGCCCACGCCTTCCGATCGTTTCGCCTTCAAGGCCGATGGCCGTATAGTCATTGACAGGCGAACCGGGCTGGAGTGGATGCGTTGCAGTAGGGGGCAAACATGGACTATGCCAGAGGTTGATGGTCAGCCATATTGCGGTGGCGAAGCACTTTTATACCAGAGTTGGGGGGACGCTTTGGAGTCAGCCCTTGTATTTAATTTGATGAACGCTTTCCCCAGCTCCGGCTCCGACTATGGAACCGGCTGGCGACTGCCGAACAAGAACGAGTTGGAGTCCATCGTCGAGCGGAGTTGTTTCGACCCGGCAATCAATGCAGCGCTCTTTCCGAATACTCCGTCCACTTATTTCTGGACTTCTTCACCCTACGCCCGCAACCCAAGCGAAGTGTGGGTGGTTAACTCTGTTGATGGCGAAGCTATAACCTTGGACAAATCGCCATCTAGTGGTGGTCGTCGAGTCAGACTGGTGCGTGACAGCACGCCGGATTGAGCCGAACCCTGTGCGGCACCGGGCATCGACTGCGTCAGCCAGCCGCGCGCAAGTCGCGGTAAGGCTTGTTGTCCCGTAGGCAGCGAACAGGAGCCGCTCGAGCAGCCTCTGCGGATCATGCTTGCGAAGTAAACCGCCAGCGCAACTGACCGGTGTCGCAGAATCAGGCCGACTGGGACTTGGTGGTGCCCGGAGCCGGAATCGAACCGGCACGGCAAAAGCCGGGGGATTTTAAGTCCCCTGCGTCTACCAATTCCGCCACCCGGGCTTTCCGTATGGAATGATACCGTAGAATGGCGCTTGCAGCCAGTTGTGGATGGTCATGACAGCTGAACGGTTATTACTTGACAGAAACGCTCGGGTATACTTTAATGGGTGTGCCGATGGTGGCAGCGTAATTAACCTGAAGGAGTATGACCTATGGAACTACCCGAGCGCGATGGTGATGGATATCTGATGGAGCGGGACAGCTGGAGCCCCGAGGTGGCGCGTGGCATGGCCGAGGCCGACGACTTTGAGCTGAACGATGAGCGTTGGGCGCAGGTGCTCAAGGCGCGTGAGTACTATGACGAGTTCAGTGTGGTGCCGCCGATCCGCAAGTTTGCCAAGTACCTGGGTAAGGATCAGAAGGAGATGTTTGCCCTGTGGATGACCGGCCCGATGAAGCCGATCACCAAGTACGGCGGCCTGCCCAAGCCGACCGGCTGCGTCTGAGGCGCGGTCAGGTCTTGGGCAGGGTGACCCCGGTCTGGCCCTGGTACTTGCCGCCCCGATCGCGGTAGGAGGTCTCGCAGACCTCGTCCGATTCGAGAAAGAGCATCTGGGCGACCCCCTCGTTGGCGTAGATCTTGGCCGGCAGCGGGGTGGTGTTGGAGAACTCCAGCGTGACGTGGCCCTCCCACTCCGGCTCCAGCGGGGTGACGTTGACGATGATGCCGCAGCGCGCGTAGGTGCTCTTGCCCAGACAGATGGTCAGGACGCTGCGCGGGATGCGGAAGAACTCGACCGTCCGTGCCAGAGCGAAGGAGTTGGGCGGGATGATGCAGATGTCCGACTTGACGTCGACGAAGCTGCGCTCATCGAACGCCTTGGGGTCGACCACCGAGCTGTTGATGTTGGTGAAGATCTTGAACTCGTCGGCACAGCGCACATCGTAGCCGTAGCTCGATGTGCCGTAGGAGACGATGCGCTGGCCATCGGCCTGACGCACCTGTCCAGGCTCGAACGGCTCGATCATCCCGTGTTCCTGCGCCATGCGGCGGATCCAGCGGTCGGACTTGATGCTCATTGAAACGCCCTGTCTCAGTTGTTTTCGATCACGATGCTGGGGAACTTGCTGCTGTAGTCCTTGCTGCGCAGCGAGAGGCGTGCGGTGACGCGGCGAGCGATGTCGCGGTAGATCTGGCTGATGCGCCCCTGTGGGTCGGCCACCACGGTCGGCTTGCCGCCATCGGCCTGCTCACGGATCTGGATATCCAGCGGCAGGGCGCCGAGGAACTCGACCGCGTACTGCTCGGCCATGCGCTGGCCACCACCCTCACCGAAGATATGCTCCTCGTGGCCGCACTGGGAACAGATGTGGATGCTCATGTTCTCCACGATCCCAAGCACCGGGATCTCGACCTTCTCGAACATCTTCAGCCCCTTGCGGGCGTCCAGCAGGGCAATGTCCTGCGGCGTGGTAACGATCACCGCGCCACTGACCGGGATCTTCTGCGCCAGCGTCAGGTGGGTATCACCGGTGCCGGGCGGCAGGTCGACGATCAGGTAGTCGACGTTGTCCCAGTTGGTGTCGCGCATCAGCTGTTCGAGCGCCTGGATCACCATCGGGCCGCGCCAGATCATCGGCGTCTCTTCGTCGATCATGTAGCCGATCGACATCGACTGCACGCCGTGGCTGACGACCGGTTCCAGGCTGTGGCCGTCCTTCGACTCCGGCTTCTGCTCGGCGCCGAGCATGCGTGGCTGGCTGGGGCCGTAGATATCGGCATCGAGGATGCCGACTCGGGCGCCCTCGGCAGCCAGCGCCAGGGCCAGATTGACCGAAGTAGTCGACTTGCCGACCCCGCCCTTGCCGGAGGCGACGGCGATGATGTTCTTCACCCCCTTGAGCAGGTCGACCCCTTTCTGCACCTGCCGGGCGACGATCTTGACCGCAATCGCGACCTCGACCGCCTCGACACCGGCCACACCGCGCACTGCGGCCACGATCGCCTCAGTGAGGGCGGCGCGGTAGCCGTCAACCGGAAAACCGACCTCGATCGCCACCTTGACCTGGCCACCCTCGACGGTGATGTCGCGCACGCAACGCGCGCTGACCAGATCCTGGCCCAGGTAGGGGTCGCTATAGCCCTTGATCGCCTCTTCCACTGCCTCGCGGGTCACGCTCGTCATCCTTAACAGCCTCCACTACAGATCATGTTCAACAATCGGTCGATTCTACACCAAGCGGTCACCGATGTTGATGCCGGTAGCACACCACGTCCATTATTGTTACCTTATATGGTCCCCCGTTCCGTCGTCACAGTGAGTCCGCCCCGTGTCCGAACCGCGTCGCCAGATCCTCGTCACCAGCGCCCTGCCCTACGCCAACGGGCCGATCCACATCGGCCATCTGGTCGAGTACATCCAGACCGACATCTGGGTTCGCTTCCAGCGCCTGCTCGGCCACCACTGCCGCTACGTCTGCGCCGACGACGCCCACGGCACGCCGATCATGCTCAAGGCGCGCAGCGAGGGGATCGAACCGGAGGCACTGATCGCCCGGGTCAGCCAGGAGCACCAGGCCGACTTTGCCGGCTTCCATATCGGCTTTGACCACTACCACTCGACCCACAGCGACGAGAACCGCCGTCTGGCCACGCTGATCTACCAGCGGCTGCGCGATGCCGGCCACATCGCCCGGCGCACCATCCGCCAGGCGTACGACCCGGTGGCCGAGATGTTCCTGCCCGACCGCTTCATCAAGGGCAGCTGCCCGCGTTGCGGCGCCGAAGAGCAGTACGGCGACTCGTGCGAGCAGTGCGGCGCCACCTACAGCCCGACCGACCTGAAAAACCCGGTCTCGGCGATCTCCGGCGCCACGCCGGTCGAGCGCGACTCCGAGCACCTCTTCTTCCGCCTCGGCGACTTCGAGGCGATGCTGCGCGACTGGACCCGTGCCGGCCACCTGCAACGCGAGATCGCCAACAAGCTCGACGAGTGGTTCCGCGCCGGCCTCAACGACTGGGACATCTCGCGCGACGCCCCCTACTTCGGCTTCGAGATCCCGGACGCCCCGGGCAAGTACTTCTATGTCTGGCTCGATGCGCCGATCGGCTACATGGCCAGCTTCGACGCCCTGTGCCAGAAGGAGCCAGCGCTCGACTTCGACAGCTGGTGGGGGCCGGGCAGCGGCGCCGAGCTCTACCACTTCATCGGCAAGGACATCGCCTACTTCCACACCCTCTTCTGGCCGGCGATGCTCAAGGGGGCGGGCTTCCGCCAGCCGAGCGCCGTCTTCTGCCACGGCTTTCTCACCGTCAACGGGCAGAAGATGTCCAAGTCGCGCGGCACCTTCATCAAGGCGCGCACCTGGCTCGACCACCTCGACCCCGAGTACCTGCGTTACTACTTCGCCGCCAAGCTCGGCGCCGGCGTTGACGACATCGACCTCAACCTCGACGACTTCATCGCCCGCGTCAACAGTGACCTGGTCGGCAAGTTCGTCAACATCGCCAGCCGCTGCGCCGGCTTCATCGAGAAGCGCTTCGAGGGTCGTCTCAGCGAGCGCCTGGCCGAGCCGCAGCTCTACGCCGACTTCGTCGCCGCCGGCGAGCGCATCGCCACCCTCTATGAGGGCCGCGAATACGCCCAGGCGATGCGCGAGATCATGCAGCTGGCCGACCGCGCCAACCAGTACATCGACGAGCGCAAGCCGTGGGCGGCGATCAAGGAGGCCGACCGGCTGGGCGAGGTGCACGAGGTCTGCACCGTCGGCCTCAACCTCTTCCGCGTGCTCAACACCTGGCTCAAGCCGGTACTGCCCGAACTGGGGGCGCGCGCCGAGCGCTTCCTCAACGCCGGCAGCGCCGACTGGCAGGCGCTCGCCACACCGCTGACCGGCCACTCGGTCGGCCGCTGGGAGCCGCTGCTGACCCGCGTCGAGCCGAAGGCGGTGGAGGCATTGCTGGCCGACGCCAAGGAGAGCCTGGCCCCGACCGGTACGCCGGCACCGGCCCAACCGGCCATCGCGCCGATCGCCGAGACGATCACCATCGACGACTTCGCCAAGGTCGATCTGCGCGTGGCGCGCATCGCCCGTGCCGAGGCGGTCGAGGGGGCCGACAAGCTGCTGCGCCTGACCCTCGACCTCGGCGGCGAGCAGCGCACCGTCTTCGCCGGTATCAAGTCGGCCTACGACCCGGCCGACCTGGAAGGGCGGCTCACGGTGATGGTCGCCAATCTGGCGCCGCGCAAGATGAAGTTCGGCCTCTCCGAGGGGATGGTGCTGGCCGCCGGCCCCGGCGGCAAGGAGCTCTTCATCCTCTCGCCCGACAGCGGCGCCCAGCCCGGCATGCGCATCAAGTAGCCCGCCCGGCATGAGCGACCTCGCCCTGCTCTTCATCGCCACCGTTCTGGTCAACAACTTTGTGTTGGTCAAGTTCCTTGGCCTGTGCCCCTTCATGGGGGTCTCGCGCAAGGTAGAGACGGCGATGGGCATGGGGCTGGCGACCACCTTCGTGCTGACCCTCGCCTCGGTCTCCAGCAACCTGATCCATACTTGGATATTGGTGCCGCTCGAGGTCGAATACCTGCGCACCATCGCCTTCATCCTGGTCATCGCCGTGCTGGTCCAGTTCACCGAAATGGTGGTACGCAAGAGCAGCCCGCTGCTGCACCAGGTGCTCGGCATATTCCTGCCGCTGATCACCACCAACTGCGCGGTGCTCGGCGTCGCCCTGCTCAATGTCCAGTCGGAACACGGCTTCATCGAGTCGCTGGTCTTCGGCCTCGGTGCCGCGCTCGGCTTCACCTTGGTGCTGGTCCTCTTCTCCATGATCCGTGAACGGGTCGCTGCCGCCGACGTGCCGCTGCCGTTCCAGGGCGCCGCCATCGCCTTGGTCACCGCCGGCATCATGTCGATGGGCTTCATGGGCTTTGCCGGGCTGATCACATGACCACTGCGCTCACGGTTCTCGGTCTGCTGGCGCTGGCCTTCGGCATCCTGCTCGGCTTTGCCGCGGTGCGCTTTCGCGTCGAGGGCGACCCGGTGGTAGAACGGATCGACGCCCTGCTGCCGCAGACCCAGTGCGGCCAGTGCGGCTACCCCGGTTGCCGCCCCTACGCTGAGGCGATCGCCCGAGGCGAGGCGGAGATCAACCTCTGCCCGCCCGGTGGCGAGACGACCATGAAGGCACTGGCCGACTTGCTCGAACGCGACCCCAAGCCGCTCGAGGCCGCGCCGCAGGAGAAGCGCGTCGCGCGCATCATCGAAGAGTGGTGCATCGGCTGCACCCTCTGCATCCAGGCCTGTCCGGTCGATGCCATCCTGGGGGCCCCGAAGCAGATGCACACGGTGATCGCGTCGGAGTGCACCGGCTGCGACCTCTGTCTGCCGCCCTGCCCAGTCGACTGCATCGAGATGGTCCCCACCCGCGCCGGTGAACGCCGCTGGCCGTGGCCGGTGGTCCCCATCCAGACGGAAGGGAAGGGTGCGCGATGAGGTGGTGGAACCGTCCCTTCCCCGGCGGCGTCCATCCGCCCGACCACAAGGTCGAGTCGACCGGCCACCCGCTGAACCGCGCCGAACTGCCGTCACGCCTCTTCGTGCCGCTGCAGCAGCACATCGGCGCGCCGGCACGCCCGGATGTGGCGGTCGGTGATTCGGTTCTGCGCGGCCAGCGACTGGCCAGCGCCGAGGGCCAGGTCAGCGCCCCGGTCCACGCCCCCACCTCGGGCCGCGTGGTAGCGATCGAACCCCACCCGCTGCCCCATCCACTGGCGATCAGCGCCCCGTGCGTGGTGCTCGAGCCGGACGGCAACGATCAGCGCGCCGAGCCACTCGGCCCGCCGCTGAGCGCCTTTCGCGAGCTGCCGCGCGCGACCCTGCTCGAACGGATCGGCAACGCCGGCATCGTCGGCCTTGGCGGCGCCGGCTTTCCCGCCTTCATCAAGCTGCAGGCCGGTGCCGCCGGCATCGAGACGCTGATCATCAACGGCGCCGAGTGCGAGCCGTACATCACCTGCGACGACCTGCTGATGCGCGAATACGCCGATGAGGTCGTCGCCGGGGCCGAGATCCTCGCCCACCTGCTCGACGCCCATCACACCGTCATCGCCATCGAGGACAACAAGCCCGAGGCAGCAGCAGCGATGCGCCACGCCGTCGCCACGGCCGACAACGGCCTGACCGTGGCCCTGCTGCCGACCCTCTATCCGGCCGGTGGCGAGAAGCAACTGATCCAGGCGGTGACCGGACGCGAGGTGCCGAGCGGCGGGCTGCCGGCCGCGATCGGCACGGCCTGCCACAACGTCGCCACCGCCCGCGCCGTGGCCCGTGCCGTGCTGTACGGCGAGCCGCTGACCGAACGCATCGTCACCGTCACCGGTGCCGCGGTCGACCAGCCGCGCAACCTGATCGTGCCGATCGGTTTGCCAGTGGCCGAGCTGCTCGACCAGTGCGGGCGCACCGCGGGTGGCTATCGCAAGCTGCTGGTCGGCGGCCCGATGATGGGCTTTGCCCTCTTCACCGAGCAGGTGCCGGTGACCAAGACGACCAACTGCCTGCTCGCCGCCGGTGAGGCCGACCTGCCACCGCAGGCGCCGGTGCGGCCGTGCATCCGCTGCGGCCAATGCGCCGATGTCTGCCCGGCCGGTCTGCTGCCGCAGGAGCTCTACTGGCACGCGCGCAGCCGCAACCTCGAACGCGCCGAGGCGTTCGGCCTGTTCGACTGCATCGAGTGCGGCTGCTGCGCCTGGGTCTGCCCCAGCCGGCTGCCGCTGGTCCACTACTACCGCTCGACCAAGGAGGCGGTACGTGAACAGCGTGCCGAACGCGAGCAGGCCGAACGCGCCCGGCAGCGCTTCGAGGCGCGCCAGGCGCGGCTGGAACGCGACAAGCAGGAGAAGGCCGCCCGCCACAAACAGGCCGCCGCGGCAACCAGAAGCGGCGACGAGGCCAAACAGCGGGCGATCGCCGAGGCGCTCGAGCGCACCCGCGCCAAGAAGGCCGCTCAGCAGGCCGAGACCACGACCCGGGAGCCGGAGGCATGAACACCCCCCTGCCGCCGATCACCAGTTCGCCCCACGGCCATCAGGGCGGCGACACCGCCGTACTGATGCGCCGCGTCATCTACGCCCTGCTGCCGGCCATCGCCGGCTACGTCTGGTACTTCGGCTGGGGCATCGTGATCAACATCCTGATCGCGGTGGTCGCGGCGCTGCTGGCCGAGGCCGCCATCCTGCGCCTGCGCGGCCGCCCCGTCGCACCGTCACTGGGCGACGGCAGCGCCGCGCTGACCGCCGTGCTGCTCGCCTTCGCCCTGCCGCCGCTGGCGCCGTGGTGGCTGCCGACGATCGGCGCGCTCTTTGCCATCGTCTTCGCCAAGCAGCTCTATGGCGGTCTCGGCCACAACCCGTTCAACCCGGCGATGGCCGGCTACGTCCTGCTGTTGATCTCCTTCCCGCGCGAGATGACCAGCTGGCTGCCGCCGACCACCGTCAGCGAGTACTTTCCCGGCCTGCGCGACACCCTCGGCTACGTCTTCTTCGGCCATCTGCCACACGGTCTCTCGCTCGACGCCGTAACCGCGGCAACGCCGCTGGATACCGTGCGCAGCGCCGTCGGCATCGACGCCGCACTGGATGAGTTGCGCCAAACCAGCCCGCTCTTCGGCATGGCCGGCGGCCACGGCTGGACCACGGTCAACGCCTTGCTCCTGCTCGGCGGCGCCTGGCTGCTGTGGCAGCGCATCATCACCTGGCACGTGCCGGTGGCGATGCTCGGCACCCTCTTCGGCCTGGCCCTGCTCTTCTGGCTGTTCGATCCGCAGCACAACCCGACCCCGCTCTTCCACCTCTTCAGCGGCGCGGCGATCCTCGGCGCCTTCTTCATCGCCACCGACCCGGTCAGCGGCGCCACCACGCCGCGCGGGCGGCTCCTCTTCGGTGCCGGCTGCGGCGCACTCACCTTCGTCATCCGTACCTGGGGCGGCTACCCGGACGGCGTCGCCTTCTCGGTCCTGCTGATGAACATGGCCGCGCCGCTGCTCGACCACTACAGCCGGCCGCGCATCTACGGCCACCCACGGCGGAGGCCGCGCCGATGAGCCTGCCGCTGCGCGACATGGCCCGCAGCGGCCTGCTGCTGACCGCCTTCGCCGTGGCCGGCGCGCTGCTGGTCGGGCTGATCTGGCAGGCCACCGCCGAGCGCATCGCCGAAAATGCCCGTCAGGCAGTACTGCGCCAGATCGACGAATTGGTCCCGCCCGACGCGCGCGACAACGACCCCTACCACGACATGGTCGAAATCGCCGACTGGCGCCTCGACCCACGCGGTCCGACCCCGGTCTACCGCGCCTTTCTCGACGGTGAGCCGGTAGCGGCGCTCTACGCGGCCACCGCCCCGAACGGCTACGGCGGCCCGATCCGCCTACTGGTGGCGGTCTGCCCCAACGGCGTACTGATCGGTGTGCGCGTGGTCAGCCACCGTGAGACACCGGGGCTGGGCGACTACATCGACCGCGCCCGCTCCGACTGGATCGACCAGTTCGACGGACGCTCACTCGACGCCCCGCCGGAGTACTTCTGGCGCCCACGCCGCGAGGGCGGCGCCTTCGACCACGCCACCGGCGCGACGATCACCGCGCGCGCGGTGGTCGATGCCGTCCACCATGTGCTCGACTACCACCGCGCCCGCGGCAGCCGTCTGCTCTTTCCGGACGGGCCGCGCATGGGCCAGCCCTGAGGCACGACGATGACCCAGCCCAGCTACAGCACCATCACCCGCGACGGCCTCTGGTACAACAATCCGGCCACCGTCCAGCTGCTCGGCCTCTGCCCGCTGCTGGCGGTCACCGGCACCGCCGTCAACGGCCTGGGCCTGGGCCTGGCGACGCTGCTGGTACTGGTGCTCTCCAACGTCACCGTCTCGCTGATCCGCGACTGGGTGCGCCCGGAGATCCGCATCCCCATCTTCATCGTCGTCATCGCCTCTTTCGTCACCGCCGTCGAACTGATCATGGACGCCTGGTTCCACGACCTGCACAAGATCCTCGGCATCTTCATCCCGCTGATCGTGACCAACTGCGCCATCCTCGCCCGCGCCGAATCATTCGCCTCGCGCAACAGCGTGCCGCGCGCCTTCGCCGACGGGCTGGCCATGGGGCTCGGCTTCGCCGCCGTGCTAGTGCTACTCGGCGCCTTCCGCGAGCTGCTCGGCCACGGCACCCTCTTTCAGCAGGCCGACCTCATGTTCGGCCCGGCCTTTGCCGACCTGCAGCTAACCCTCTTCGAGCGTCAGGGCATGCTCGCCGCGATCCTGCCGCCCGGTGCCTTCATCGGCCTCGGGCTGCTGATCGCCGCCATGAACGTCATCAACCAGCGCCGTGAACGGCGGCGGCGCGCCGAGGCCGCCGTTCAACCCGCCGAGCAGGCCGGCGCATGAACGCGGCCAAACGTACCGAGATCTTTCGCCGCCTGGCGGCCGCCAACCCGGAGCCGACCACCGAGCTCCACTACACCACCCCGTTCGAGCTGCTGGTGGCGGTACTGCTTTCGGCCCAGGCGACCGACAAGGGGGTCAACAAGGCGACCGCTCGCCTCTTTCCGCTCGCCAACACGCCGCAGGCGATCCTCGATCTCGGCGAAGCGGGGCTCAGGGAGCAGATCCGCACCATCGGCCTCTACCAGAGCAAGGCGCGCCACCTGATCGCCACCTGCCACCTGCTGCTCGAGCGCCACGGCGGTGAGGTGCCGGCGACCCGCGCCGAGCTGGAGGCGCTGCCCGGCGTCGGCCGCAAGACCGCCAACGTCATCCTCAACACCGCCTTCGGCCAGCCGACCATCGCCGTCGACACCCATATCTTTCGCGTCGCCAACCGCACCCGCATCGCGCCGGGCAAGGACGTACGCGAGGTCGAGGAGCGGCTCATTCGCCGGGTGCCACGCGCGTTCCTGCAGCACGCCCACCACTGGCTGATCCTGCACGGCCGCTACACCTGCATCGCACGCAAGCCGCGCTGCGGCGCCTGCCTGATCGAAGACCTGTGCGAATATCGTGACAAGCGTGAGGACTGATGCTCTTCTCCAACGACCGTGAGGCGCTGCGCCGCTTCTTCATCACCAGTTGGCGCAAACGGCGCGACGCCAGCCCGCTCGAGCCGCTCGAGGCGCTGGTCAGCGACGTGGTCATCGACCACCCCGAATACCACCCCCTGCTCGAGGACGACCGCGCCCTCGATCGCGACTGGCTGCCGGAAGAGGGGCAGACCAACCCCTTCCTGCACCTGGCGATGCACGTCGCCATCCGTGAACAGCTCGCCAGCGGCCAGCCCCCCGGCATCGAACCGGCCTGGCAGGCCCTGCTCGCCCGCACGGGCGACCGCCACCACGCCGAACACGCGATGCTGGAGTGTCTGGGAGAGGTGATGTGGCAGGCCCAGCGCAACGGCACCGAGCCGGATGTGGCGGCCTACCTCGACTGCCTCAGGCGGCGTTAAACCGTCGTCGGTTCGTCGTCGCTGATCTCGACGCCGGCGAGCGCCTTGGCGATGGCGCGGACCAGTTCGTCGGGGACGAACTTGGTCAGAATCGAGTCGGCGCCGGCCTGTTTGGCGTGCTCGATGTTGATGGTGCCGGTCAACGAGGTATGTAGCAGCACATGGATGTGCGACCACTCGGGCCGCTTGCGGATCTCACGGGTGACGCTGTAGCCGTCCATCTCCGGCATCTCGATATCGGAGATGACCAGATTGATGTGGCGCTCCTCGTCTGCCACCAGCCGCTCCAGCGCCTCGATCCCCTCGCGACCGTCTCTGGCCAACACATACTCGAGACCCAGCTGTTCCAACAGCCGAGCCGACTGGTTGCGTGCCACCGAAGAGTCATCGATCACCAACACCGTCTGCTTCTCGAACAAGCCGGCGAGCTGACCCGGATCGACCTTGACCAACCCCGGCTCACTGCCGATCACCTCACCAAGGATCCGCTCGACATCGAGCACCTCGATCATCTTGCCATCCATCAGCACCACCCCGGTGCAGTAGGCATGGCGCCCGACCGTACGCGGCGGCAACATGACGTCCTTCCACGCCATCGACGAGATGCGGTCGACCTTGCCGATCAGAAAGCCCTGCGAGGCGCGGCTGATCTGGCTGACCAGAACCGAGCCGCGCTGAGGGCCGTCGATGGGGATCGGCGGGCCACCGATGGCCGCCGAAAGGTCGATGATCGAGAGCGACTGACCGCGCAGGTGGGCGACGCCGCGCACACTCGGGTGTGCGTTGGGCAGCTGGATCAGTCGCGGGCAGGGCAGAATCTCCTGCACCTTGAGCACGTTGATGGCAAACTGCTGGCGCCCGCCCAAGTCGAAGGTCAGCAGATCGAGGCGGTTGCCCCCCTGCTGCCGGATATTGATCGCGTCCGCCAGTGACATCGTCCCTCCCGCGTAGCGTGTGCGGCCTCCTCAGCCCGGCTTGCGACCGGCCGCGATGCGCATGCGCAACGCGTTGAGCTTGATGAAGCCCTCGGCATCCTTCTGGTTGTAGGCGCCGGCGTCGTCTTCGAAGGTGGCGATCGAGGCGTCGAACAGGCTGTCACTGGCCGACTCGCGCCCGACCACCTGGACCAGCCCCTTGTAAAGCTTGAGACGCACCCGTCCGTTGACCGTGGCCTGGGTCGCATCGATCAGGCTCTGCATGACCTTCCGCTCCGGCGACCACCAGTAGCCATTGTAGACCAGGCTGGCGTAGCGCGGCATCAATTCGTCCTTCAGGTGGGCCACTTCGCGGTCGAGGGTCAGCGACTCAATGGCACGGTGTGCCTTGAGCAGGATCGTCCCGGCCGGGGTCTCGTAGCAACCGCGCGACTTCATGCCGACATAGCGGTTCTCGACGATGTCGGCGCGACCGACCCCGTTCTCGCCACCGATCCGGTTCAGCGTCTCCATCAGCACAGCCGGCGACAGCCGCTCGCCATCCACCGCCACCGGATCGCCCTGCTCGAAGGTGATCTCGACATAGCGCGGGCTGTCCGGAGCCGCCTCGGGGGCTACGCTCCAGCGCCACATCGCCTCTTCCGGCTCGGCCCACGGGTCTTCGAGGATGCCGCCCTCATAGGAGATGTGCAGCAGGTTGGCATCCATCGAGTAGGGCGAGCGCGTGCCGCTCTTGTACTCAACCGGAATGCCGTGCTGCTCGGCGTAGGCCATCAGCGTCTCGCGCGAGGTCAGATCCCACTCGCGCCACGGCGCGATCACCTTGACGTCGGGCTTGAGCGCATACGCGCCCAGCTCGAAGCGGACCTGGTCATTGCCCTTGCCGGTGGCACCGTGGCTGATCGCGTCGGCACCCGTCTCGTTGGCGATCTCGATCAACCGCTTGGCGATCAGCGGGCGGGCGATCGAGGTGCCGAGCAGGTACTCGCCTTCATACAGGGTGTTGGCACGGAACATCGGAAAGACGTAGTCGCGGGCGAACTCCTCGCGCAGATCGTCGATGTAGATCTCCTTGACCCCCATCGCCTGCGCCTTGGCGCGAGCCGGCTCGACCTCCTCGCCCTGGCCGATGTCGGCAGTGAAGGTGACCACCTCGCAGCCGTAGTTCTCTTCCAGCCACTTCAGAATGACCGACGTATCCAGCCCGCCGGAGTAGGCGAGCACCACCTTGCTGACCTGTGTCATGAAATCCTCGTTGTCAGGAGACAGTGAAAAACGGGTGACGAGACCGGGCGCCGTCGCGGCTCAACGCTGCAGCCGGATCTCGACCCGACGATTGCGCGCACGCCCCGCATCGCTGCGATTGTCCGCGACCGGGCGCTGCTCACCCGCGTAGCGCAGTTCCAGCCGTTCCGGCGAGACCCCCTGCTTGACCAGCCAGGCGTGCACCGTCTCGGCGCGGCGGCGCGACAGCGCCTCATTATACCCGGAAGCGCCGCGGCTGTCGGTATGGCCCTCGACGATGGCAAAGCGCACCGACGGATCGAGGAAGAGCCACGTCACCACCCGATCAAGCACCTCACGGCCGGCCGACGTCAATTCGTCGCGATCGAACGCGAAGTGGATCTGGCTCAGCGCCACATCCTCAAAGCCGAACGGAAAGAGGCTGGCGACGCACTGGCGAAAGCGCGGCAACACCTCCTGAAAGCGCACCGCAGAGAGGGCGACATCGACCCGCTGCCGGGTGATCCCCTCCTGATAGCGAAAGACCGGAAAGAGCCCCCCCTCGAGCGCCATGATCAGCTGCAGCGCCTCCCCGGCACCGAGGGCAAAGAGCTGATCGGGTGTACCACGCTCCACCTCACCCAGCGACCGGGCCACCGCGTAGTGGTTCCACGCCGGCGGCTCCACCACCACACGCGCCGCCTCCATCTGCAGCGGCAGAACCCGTTCGCTGCGCAGATAGAAGGTCAGGCCACCCCCGGCGCGCTGGCTGAAGACGGCGATGCCGAAACGGGGGATCTCATGCTCCAGGGTACAGTGCATCTGCGAACCGGTCGTGCGCCACTGCGACGCCGCCACTGGCGCCTCAAAGCGCAACTGGGCCGCTGGCGCAGCAGCGCTCCACCACAGCAGTGTCAACAACAGGCCAACGCCGGTAACGCGATGCATCGGTTCCTTCCCGCTTTTCAGGGTCTCGCCGGGTTAGCGGCCACGGAGTGTGAAACTTGAGCGCGGAACGGGCAGGGCAGGGGGTTCAGTCCACCCAGCGGCGGTCATAGGCGCGAAAGACTCGGGCGGGGTACCAGTCCTGGCCCAGGCTGCCGTTGTAGCGCGCCAGCGCGCGCCACCAGTTGCCGCGTTCGATATCGTAGTAGTGGCGCAGGATGGTGGTGCCGTAGCGGATGTTGGTGGGGATATCGAACAGGTTGTCATCCGGCCGGCCGATCTCGTTGACCCAGAACGGCATCACCTGCATCAGGCCGCGCGCCCCGGCCACCGAGAGCGCCCAGCGGTCGAAGGCGCTCTCCACCTCGATCACCGCCAAGACCATCTCCGGCGGCAGTTCCACCCGCTGCGCCTCGGCAAAGACATAACGCAGAATGGTCAACCGCTCGGCCGGGTCCGGCACCATGCGCCCGATGCGGCTGCCCATGTCGGTCAGCCACACCTCGGCGGCAAAGCGGTCATCGAAGCCGCCCTCGATGGCGGTCGCCTCGATCAGCCGCGCCCGCAGCTCAAGGTCGATCTCGGCGGCGCCGGCCGGGGCCAGCAGCCCCAGCGCCAGCAGCCAGACAGGCCAGCGCGGCTTTAGCGACTCCAGCACTCCGCTTTATCCGATGGGATCTGGGCACCGGCGGCTGTAAAAGGCACAACCAAGCCATCGCACAGGGAGTCGTTACGACCCTTGACCTTGGCTGCTGTCAGCGTAAAACCATTGGCACTGACAGTACTGATGTCCAGATGCCAGTACCCCTCAGGGGTGAGCATCCTGGCAGTATTTCCTTGCACTGGGTTTGGCAACGCACTGGAGTATTGAGGATTATTCGCCCGGTGCCGCTCCTGCCATAACTGGATATCCAGCATCCCGGCCTGCAAGTCGGCCCGCTGCGCGCGGGTGATGTAGTTGCCGTAGGCCGGGATGGCGATCGCCGCCAGGATGCCGATCACCACCACCACAATCATCAATTCGATCAGGGTAAAGCCCTGGTTTCGTTGCCTCTGCGCCATGCTCAACATCGTGCCTACCTCGCCGTTCAGCCATTCGGTTTACTACGATAACGGTTTCGAATTATCAACCGCATCGCCGCTTGTGGCAACACTATACGCAGCGCAGGCGCGGTTGCGCGCGCGAATCCGACGAACGGCGGCAGAACAAAGACAAGCGGCCACATGCCCATGGGCGAGTGCGCTATGATATGAGCCAATCGAAGAAGACTAAGGGTCGCGAGAGCCACCATGAAACGCCTCAGAGGCTTTACCCTGACAGAGTTGATGATTGTCATCGTCGTGCTGGCGGTGCTGGTCACCATCGCGCTGCCCGCCATGCAACGCGCTCTGGAAAACCGCCGTCTGGTCGGCGCCGCCGAGGCGCTGCAAGGGCAGATCGTCCTCGCGCGCTCGCTGGCCATGCAGCAGTCGCGCCCTGCCTACCTGATTATGGGTAATGACAACGGAGCGTGGCTCGCCGGCATCGCACTGGCCAACGACGACAATGATGAAGAGCGTGAATGGGTACCAAATGAGCTGACCTTGGCCAATGGTGTCTGTATCGCCACCGACGGCACCACTGCGGTAGCCTCAAACGCTCCGAACAGTGGCACAATCCGCTGCCTCGCCGCAGCCGACTACCGTGACATCGTCCTGATCGATGACGATGATGCCCACTTCCCATCGGCGCTGGCCATCTCCCGTTTTGAGCCGATTCGCGGCACCTATGTCCCTGCAAGTGGCAACCTGGACAGCTTCAATATCGCCATCGACGGGCGAGACCCTCTCTACCGTGTGGAGGTCAGCCGCCTTGGGCGCGTTACCCTCTGCACCTTCGGCAGCGGCGGCAGGTACTCACAATGTCCTCAACCATGATGACGGCTACACACATGAGCCCACTTCGCAGGCAGCGCGGCGTCACCCTGATCGAGCTGATGGTCGGCATGCTGGTTGGCCTGTTGATCCTGATGGCCGTCTCCACCATCTATATCTCGACCATCCGCTCCAGCGCCGACACCCTCGCCGCCGCTCGACTCAACCAGGAGCTGCGCGCCGCCATGTCGATCATCGCCGGCGACCTGCGCCGGGCGGGCTATTGGAATCAATTCGAGGAAGCGGACAACCCCTTTGACAACGGCGTGGCCGATGTCGAGATCAGCGGTGACGGCCAGTGCGTCGTCTATGCCTACGATCTCAGCAATGACGGTGAGATTGGCGCCAACGAACGCTTTGCCATGCGGCGCGTTATTGTAGATCAACGGGGTGTGATGCAGATGTGGAATGGCAACGCCGGTGCTACCCTTGCCAACTGCAACGATGCAGCGAACAGCGCCGACTGGATCGACCTGGTGGGTGGAGACGGGTTTGTAAATCTTCTTAACGTACCAGGCGAAGATGTCTTTTCTCAGGAAGATCTCTGCTTCAATCTGGATGACCCTACCGACCATCCCAACGCGTTGTCTTGTCTAGATGCCGCTCTGCCTGCGGGAAGCCTGATTCGTCAAGTGCGACATGTTGTAATCACCCTGGAAGGCAGGGCACAAGCTGCCAGCGGCTCGCGTATGCGCGTCACCGAACGCGTCCGCCTGCGCAACGATCTCCATTTTCGGGCTGGAACCAATTGATCCCTCGGGAGGCCACAATGGCTAACATGAAACGCGAGCGTGGCGTCGCCACCCTGCTGGTCAGCCTGGTGCTGCTGGTCGGGGTGACCATGGTCACCGTCTACACCGCCCACCCGATCCGCACCGAACAGCAGGTCACCGCCAACGAGAGCCGTAACCTGCAGGCACTCAATGCGGGCGAGGCAGGCGTCAACTACTTTCTCGCCGTTTTCCAGGAGATGCTGGCCGAAGAGAATGTCGACACCATCGATCTGGGCTCGGGTGACCAGACCAATGCCTGCCGCCATACCGTCGATCAGGGGCGGGCCTTTGAGTTTCGTGAAGTGAGCCTCTTTGATCGTGACAAGACCCTAGTTGCCACCTTGACGGCATGTTCAGACATCGCCGATCCGTGGGATGTGCCGCCGCAGGTCTTCTTCGCCCAAGTCACCGTGCGTGGATTTAGCGATGATCTGGTGGGCCGACGCGACGTGTCCCAGCTTGTCAGGTTGCGCGCCGCCGTGCAGTCTCTGCTACCCGGAGGTGCCGGTTCATTTGGTGAATTCAATCCGGCAGCAGCTCCGCTGGTGGCACGCGGCAATGTCTCTACCCGGGGAAATATCAAGGTCGAAGGCACGGGTACACCAATTATTGCTGGAGGCACATACACCAAGTCCGGCCAGGCGGGAAATATCGACTACGATGCGGCCCAGCAAAATGATCCGATCGGCACCAAGACGGAGGATCAGTTCTTCGAACACTTTTTTGGCGACACCAAGCAAAATATCAAGAGTTTGGCTACCGTGGTCTCCTCCGGTGCTGATCTCCTTGCCGCGATCGCTGCAGGAAACACGGTCCTCTGGTTTGATGGAGACTTTAACCAAGAGGTACAGGGTAATGCCATTATCGGTTCAATGGATCAGCCGATTACCTTGATTGTCGAAGGAAATTTCAAGCTTGCTGGCACGCAGCAGCTGTTTGGGACGGTGTATGCCGAAAGTGTTTCCACAGGCAATGGCAACATCAACCTATACGGAAGCCTGATCTCGGAAAATGACATCAACTCAACGGCAGGTAATGTCACCTACCATTACGATGACAGGCTCTTTGGCGACCTCGGAAGCGTGCGAGAGCACTTGATCGATGTCAATGAGGATGCGCACCTGCCTGGTATAGGTGGTATCGTGCCGGGTACATGGCGTGATTTCTGATAATGGTCTGGCCGATAGGCTAGGAGTGAAGACAATGCAAACACGAGCATCCATGGTACGCGGCTTTGTGCTGATCGAGGCGCTGATTGCGGCGGCAATCCTGGCCACCGGCCTGTTGGTGTTGGGCCAGTTCCAGACCAAACTAATCCAGACCAGCAGTGACAGTCGCTCCGTCTCTGAGGCGATGTACTTCGCCCAGACCACGCTTGACGCACTGAGTACCCAAGAGATCGACGACGATAACGGCTCCAGTCCTCTTGCTGTTGGGAATCACGAACTAGAAGACTACCAACAACTGCTGGACCAGCTGCCTTTTGGATCAGCAACCCCTGAGGGCACCAGCGGTACATACGCGATCACCTGGAATGTTGCCGCAGGTAATCATTATCGTTTGGTCAGCGTTACCGCCGCTCGTGTGGGCAGTGATGGCCAGGACGATGCGAATGTCCGCGTGACGCTTCACGGCTTCGTCACCCCCGCCAACTTCGCTGTCATGAATCCGGGCGGGGAGGGCGCCGGTCCAGCCAGTATCGGTGACGGTGAATATATTCGTGAGGCTTACGATCCTGCCGCTTTGCCCAGTGGCCCGGGCGTGGTTGAGCAAGGGGATGGCGTGAGAATAGCGCCAGCTCTGGATGGAGAAGGACAGGCAATTACGGATAATGAAGGCAATCCATGTCGTGACATTATCGACGAATGCAGCGGTGATGCCCTTCGAGTCTGTGGCACGGGATACGCGCGAATCAGCGGCAATCTGTGGATTGACGCAAGAACCGTTGATCCGTTAGCTACATGGCCCGGCTGCGGTGCCCTTAATGCCATGGTGCGAACCCAACAGGCCGACATGGGAAACCGGGATATCGGCGTCTGCACGGTATTCCCGAAGATTGAAGGGCTGATCTCGGAACAAGGCCGTACTGCTGCAAGAGCGGCCACCCTGATTCAGGTAGGCAATGATACGAAGTACCGTATGCTGGGCTACTCGTGCTATGTCGCCAACAATTGGTACGGGCCGATCAATGTGCGTCAGGCAGAAGGCATGGCGGACATGGATATCTGCGGAGGCAATGTGGCTCAAACTGAGGCCATCGCTGTCAACAACTACGCCGGCTCGGTCCTGTCCCGCAACTATATCGGCTTTGTTGCTGACCTTGATGGGCCCATCGAACAGGATGGCGTGACATACCGTTATACCGGTATCCGGGGCTCCGAAAATGCCGGTGAAGCCGAGTACGGCAGCCTGTGTGAGGCCGCAGGTCAAGGCCCGATCGACTGCGTGAATGATACTAGGTACACCGGCCTGGAATATTTTGTACCGGGGGGGCATCACTTCCTGCTGACTCAGTTCGATCCCCCGCTGGATGGACTGAAGACGGAAGACGACCCTGAGGATCGTTCGGAACTGCGGCAGGCTCGCCGTCTGGCGTGCGGTGTTGGCATAGTCGTCAATGATGAATTGGAACCGGGTGCCATGGCCGAGCTGACAACTACGCTGGGGCAGGCCAATTACCGTGGCTCGCCGTTCCAGATCAATGTTGGGCAATCCGTTTGCCTGACCCCCGATACCTGTGGTGCGTTTCCGCGAATGAGTGGCCACATGCCCAACAACACAGGAACCTCCGACCTGTACAGAGTAATCTGGCAGCTCACCGGTCAGGATCGAGAGTCGATCTGCTACACCATGGGCTATGTGGGTGGTGGGGAGAGCTACTGGTGTCGCATGAACAATGCGACACTGGGCTTGGTCAGGCCGGCCAGCCCAACGATCAGCTTTGACCCAGAGCAATACTACTATTCGACACGGGATAACAACCAGGCGCCAATCATGCCGATGCGGGCTGGTGAAGAAGATCATCTTTTGACAACGGAAAAGTATCTCGATTTTACCCGCATGACCTTTGCAATGACTGGATTGCCCAGTTATACCATCACCGGCACCGTTGTCGTGGATGCTGCAGTCGATCCGCAAGATCTGCAGGCAAGCATTAATAGTGGTGCGACCAATGTCTCTCGCTACGACGACTTTGGCCCCATGGTCTGCCCCCTCGTCCCTGTGGAGCTAAACGGCCACACGAATTACGCCTATACCTGCACCGTACCTGAAGGCTGGATGGGTTCGGTACGTATGAATTTTGCTGATGGCTACGGGATTTGTGCTGGCGGCACGACATCTCATGTCTTTGGTGAGAATGAAGCGGTTACTGAAGATGTGAGCGGCAAGGATTTTGCGCTGTGTGAAGGCTTGGGTGTTCCCAGCACATCTTGGGATGGCAATAACATTATCTGGAATGCCATTGCAGGCGCCACAGAATATCGTGTCTATCGCTGCACAGTTAGCGGTAACACGTCATGCAGTAACCATACTTACCATTCGACGGTTACGTCTGCTCTCAGCTATACAGCTGGCTCCAGCAACGATGACACGCTTTGCCACCGCATAACGGCTGCAAATGCGACTCAGGAAAGCGGCCCGAGCATCAATATGTGTGTGCATCGCCATGGCGGTACTTATACATATACCGAACACCCATAGAGCCCTCAGGTCAAAGGAATTCAATTGAGTAGGCGGCGAAGCACCGCCGCCTACTTAAACCACCCGCTGGGTTTAGAGAAATGGGTACCGATACAAAAAAGACCGGCACGAGGCCGGTCTTTTTGGGTGCCACTGGTGCGCCGGTGTTACAGGGCGCGGATGCGGGTGTTGAGGTGACTCTGGTGGCGCGCGGCCTTGTTGGCGTGGATGATGCCGCGGCCAGCCATGCGGTTGAGGTGGAATCAGATCGCGTTCAGTGAAAGATCGCCTCAGGCGTCTCGGCGGTGAGGATACGGTCAGACCACTCCAACAGCGTCTCGGCGTCGGCCTGTTCGATCGTGGCGCGGTGGTGCTCGGCGGCGGTCTGGCCGAATTTGCGGGTCATCTGGCGCAGCAGGATCGCGGCTTCGCCTTGCTGTCGACCTTCCTGTCGGCCGATCACGACGCCCTTCTCAATCCCGGCACGCTCTACAGTAGTCACATACGGCATCTTCTTGTCCTCCTCTATCTGGTACACCGCTTCCCTGAACTGCGCTTCCAGAGCGCTCGGAAGGCTGATCATCCAGTCGATGATGCGAAACAGTTCCAGTATATCACTGCGCCCATAGCCCCGTTCATACATGCTGCGCACCAGGCGGAACTTCCAGCCTTTGAGCTCGTCGGCATCGTCGGTCACCTTGGCGCGCAGCTGGGCCATCACCACCAGGGCGAAGCGGTTGTCGCTCTGTTCGAGTGCCGTCCAGCGGTCCGGTTCCAGGTAGTCGAGCAGTTTGACCATGGGGAAGTGGAACTCATTCCAGCAGCCCCAGCGTTGAATCTTGAGCCGCTCTGGGCGAAAGCCGGGGCTGGTGTCGGCCAACACGGCCAGGCTGACGACATCGACGCCGTAGCGGTCGCGTAGACGGTAGTAGTAGAGATACATCCGCTCGGCAAAGTCGGACTCGGCCTCGCCTTGGACCTCGACGTGGATCAGCACCCAGGTCTCTGCGCCTTCTTTGGAATAGACCTTGATCAGCTTGTCGGCGTAGCGCTTGCCAGTCTCGGCATCGCGCACCACTTTCTGCAGCTCTTTATCCATGAAGTCGAGAGGCCGATTCCAGTCGATTTCGGCATGAATTTCTGGAAAAAGCAGCGCAAGAAAGTCGGGAAAGTAGCGCTCCAGCGCCTCTTTCCACGGGCTGTCGTGGTCGGTGGCTGGGGTGTCGTCGTGCGTGTCGTCAACGGATGTGGGCATGGCTGCGGCGGTTACCCTTGTTTCCATGCAGATTAGGAAAAAGGGGTGGTGGCGTCAAGCCCTATCGCTGACAGAGGGGGATACCCGTAGGCCCGATAACCGCAGCGCATCGGGCGGAGGTGGAATCAGGCCGCGTTCAGTGAAAGATCGCCTCAGGCGTGTCGGCGGTGAGTATCCGGTCAGACCACTCCAGCAGCGTCTTGGTTTGGGCACCGCCATGGTAGGCGGGGGAGGCCGGCTGAGGTGTGCTCATTCCTCCCTCTCCACCTCTTCGTCGGGGGTGGGATCGCCTGGGATGCGATGCCCTTCGCTGGCCCATTCGCCGAGATCAATCAGCTTGCAACGTGCGCTGCAGAAGGGGCGCCACGGTGACTCGGGGCCCCACAGGACTGGCTGGCCGCAGGTGGGGCAGTCAACAGTGAGTGTTGGACTGGCCATGTTCACAGGGCGCAGCGGCTGAGCAGAAAGTCGACCGTCTCGCTACTCTGAACCGGACGATCGGCACCCTCGGCGACCGGCTGCATGAAACGGATGGTGAAGCGTTGGCGCCCGGCGCTGATATCGGGGTAGAGCGTGGCTTCGGTCGGCAGTAGGACGCGCAGCAGTTGTACCGGTGCACTGTCGTCGTCCGTGCCGTTCTGCTGGTAGAAGCCGCCCACGGCCTGCTCGTGGCGAGTCACGCCACTCTCGCGCACCAGACGCAGGATTAGCTCCATGGCATGGCGCAGGTCGCTGAGCTGATCGTGCCACTGCTGCCACTGCGGCTGACGTTCGGCTGCAGAGCGCTGCAGCCAGTGGTGCAGCACCGGCAGGTCGAAGCCGCAGGTGCCGGCCGGTACATGGATGCGCTGCTTGACTGCGCGCAGTAGCTCATGGTCGCGCAGGAACTGCTCTAGCGGACTCCCGCGACCCTGCAATTTGGTCGAGGCCTCGGCCAGCTCGTCCAATACCGTCTGCAGGCGGCTGGTGTCGACCATCGGGTTGCTGACCAGCGGTGCCAAGGCGGCGCGGATGC
>SKWO01000061.1 GCA_007128895.1 Gammaproteobacteria bacterium | reverse complement strand
GCGGACTGATCGGCCATCAGGGCACGCAGCAGGCGGTTGTTCAGGGCATGGCCGGAACGGTAGCCACTGAAGGCGCCAATCAGGCTGTGGCCAAGCAGGTAGAGGTCGCCGATTGCGTCAAGAATCTTGTGCTTGACGAACTCATCCTCGTAGCGCAGACCGTCTTCGTTCAGGATGCGGTAATCGTCGACCACCACGGCGTTGTCCAGGCTGCCACCCAACGCCAGGTTGCGCGCCCGCAGCTCCTCGATCTCGTTCATGAACCCAAAGGTGCGCGCACGGCTGACCTCACGCACGAAGGAGGTGCTGGAAAAGTCGATCGAGGCACACTGGCTGCGCCCGGCAAAGGCAGGGTGGTCAAAGTCGATGGTAAAACCGACCTTGAAACCGTCAAAGGGGTCGAAGCGGACCCACTTGTCCCGCTCCTCGATCATCACCGTGCGCTTGATGCGGATGAACTGCTTGTGCGCGTTTTGCTCCTCGATGCCGGCCGACTGGAGCAGGAAGACGAAGGGGCCGGCGCTGCCATCCATGATCGGCACCTCGGGCGCCGACAGGTCGATGCAGACGTTGTCGATGCCCAGGCCCGCCAGTGCCGAGAGCAAATGCTCGACGGTCGAGATGCGCACACCGCCTTGTTCGAGCGTGGTGGAGAGTGTCGTTTCACCCACGTTCTCGGGTCGAGCGCGTATTTCGACGGCTGGTTCCAGATCGACTCGCCGGAAGACAATGCCGGTATTGACAGGAGCAGGGCGCAACGTCAGGTAGATCTTCTCACCGGTGTGCAGGCCCACACCGGTGGCCTTGATGACATTCTTCAGTGTTCGCTGCCGAATCAACGTCCCGCTCCTTCAATCAAGGGTTTACAACTGGCGCAACAGATCGTTGACAGAATACCATATTCCATCACGCTCCGCATTGACGCCATTCGATGCCGCGGCAGGCCAGCTGCCGCCGAGCTCAGTCAGCCTGGCGGCGCAGGAAGGCTGGAATGTCGAGCACCTCCATCGACTCTTCAGCCTGCGGCACATAGCTCTCACCCACGGCGCGCTGACGAATCGCGGTCGGCCGCTCCAGGTCGCGGAAGTTGACCTCACCCGAGGCACGCTTTTCGACCACCTTCATGGCCGGCTTCTGCGCCTCCTGCCCCAGCCCGGTCGCCACCACGGTGACTCGCAGCTCGTTGGTCATCTCCATATCGACGGCGGTACCGATGACGATCACAGCGTCTTCGTGGGCGATCTCCTCGATCGTATTGCCGACCTCCTCGAACTCGCCCAGCCCCATGTCGGGACCGGCGGTGACATTGACCAGGATGCCGCGCGCGCCGGAGAGGTCGATGTCCTCAAGCAGCGGACTGGCGATCGCCGCCTCGGCCGCCATGCGGGCACGCTCGGGGCCTTCGGCCGTGCCGGTACCCATCATCGCCATGCCCATCTCCGACATCACCGTGCGCACATCGGCAAAGTCGACGTTGATCATGCCGGGACGGGTGATCAGCTCCGAAATACCTTGAATCGCGCCGAGCAGCACGTCATTGGCCGCCTTGAAGGCGTCCAGCAGGCTGATGTTCTTGCCCAGTACGCTGAGCAGCTTCTGGTTGGGGATGGTGATCAGCGAATCGACATACTGGCGCAGCTCTTCGATCCCCTGGGTAGCTGCCGTCATGCGCTTGCGCCCTTCGAACGGGAAGGGCCGGGTGACCACGGCCACGGTCAGAATACCCATCTCGCGCGCGACCTGGGCAATCACCGGTGCGCCGCCGGTACCGGTACCGCCACCCATCCCGGCGGTGATGAAGACCATGTCGCTACCACTGAGCAGCTCCTCGATACGCTCACGGTCTTCGAGCGCGGCCTGACGCCCGACATCCGGATTGGCGCCGGCGCCCAGCCCCTTGGTGATGGTGCTGCCCAGCTGCAGGTGGACCGGGGCCGACGAGTTCTTCAATGCCTGGGCATCGGTGTTGGCGACGATGAACTCGACCCCTTCCAGATGGTGTTTCATCATATGTTCGACGGCGTTGCCGCCACCACCACCGATACCGAAGACCTTGAGCACGGCGCTCTGACTGTACGACTCGACTAGTTCAAACATGACACTCTCCTCCTTTACCTCGACACGTTGACCGATATTGGTCAGAAATTACCCTGAAACCAGCTACGCATCCGTTCCCAGACCCCCTTGCTGCCGGTCTCCGGCAGCCCCGCCCCGCGGTGGCGCAGGCCGAAGAGCAGAAGGCCAACGCCGGTGGCGTGGATCGGATTGCGCACCACATCATTCATCCCTCGCACCGACTGCGGCACGCCAAGACGCACCGGCATGTGGAAGACCTCCTCGGCCAGCTCCACGGCCCCCTCCATCTTGGAGCTGCCACCGGTCAGCACCACGCCAGCTGCACAGATATCCTCAAAACCGCTGCGCCGCAGCTCGGCCTGGATCAGGCCAAAGAGCTCCTCGTAGCGCGGCTCGACCACCTCGGCCAGGGTGTGGCGCTGCATGCGCCGCGACGGGCGGTCACCGACACTCGGCACTTCGATGGTCTCATCGGCACTGGCCAACTGACGCAGCGCGCAGGCGTAGCGGACCTTGATCTGTTCAGCGTGCGGCGTCGGCGTGCGCAGCGCCACGGCGATGTCATTGGTGACCTGATCGCCGGCGATCGGAATCACCGCCGTGTGGCGGATCGCCCCCCCGGTAAAGACCGCGATGTCGGTGGTGCCACCGCCGATATCGACCAGACAGACGCCCAGCTCCTTCTCGTCGTCGGTCAACACCGACTGACTCGACGCCAGCTGCTCGAGGATGATGTCATCCACCTCCAGCCCGCAACGCTGCACGCACTTGACGATATTCTGCGCCGCACTGACCGCACCGGTGACCATGTGCACCTTGGCCTCGAGCCGCACCCCGGACATGCCGACCGGCTCGCGAATCCCCTCCTGATTGTCGATGACGAACTCCTGCGGCAGGATATGCAGGATCTTCTGGTCGGCCGGAATCGCCACGGCACGGGCGGCGTCGATCACCCGCTCCACATCGCCCGGCGTCACCTCCTTGTCCTTGATCGCGACGATGCCGTGCGAATTGAGACTGCGGATATGGCTGCCGGCGATGCCGCAGTAGACCGAGCGGATCTCGCAACCGGCCATCAACTCGGCCTCTTCGACCGCGCGCTGGATCGATTGCACGGTCGATTCGATATTGATCACCACCCCCTTCTTCATGCCGCGCGAGGGGTGCGAGCCGATGCCGATCACCTCGACAGCGTTGTCTGCAGCCACTTCACCGACAATCGCCACCACCTTGGAGGTGCCGATATCGAGGGCCACGATCAGATTGCGTTCGCTCTTGCGGGTCATCAAACCTTCCTTACACTCTCAGCCGTTGGCAAAACGCACGGCAAATCCATTGGTATGACGCAGATCGATCCGCCGGGCTGGCGGCCCCTCGGTCTGCGCCAGATGGCTGCGCCAGACAGCGACGAAGCGATACAAAGCAGCGTTGCCTTCATCACGTCCCATGACCAGTTCGATGCCACCGGCCAGTTCGGCGCTCCAGGCGCGCCGTTCATCCAAACGCAGGGCGATCAGTTCCAGACCGGCCAGCGCCAGCACGTCGGCCAACTCGTAGAAGCGCTGTACCACGCGCTCCTCACTCTCCAGCGGACCATCCAGGCTCGGCAGTCCGGGCGGGAGCTGGTCGGCAGGCGGTTCAAAACGCGCCCCTTCGCCGTTGACCAGCGCCGCTTCACCCCAGCGCGCCAGCGGCACCTGTTCGACCACCTGCGCATGCAGCCGATCGGGCCAGACCCGTCGCACCGACGCCTGGCTGACCCAAGGCAGCGCCTCGATGGCGCCGCGCACACGCTCGATCTCGACCACGAAGAAGCCGCCCTCGATCTCACTCACGGCGGCGTCATACAGCTCAGCCGGGTCGAGAAACCGGAAGTCGCCCTCCACCGTCACCGTCCGGATCGGCAGGCTGTGCGGATCGTCCAGCCAACCGTGCAGCCAGAGCGCCGTAGCGAGCAGCGCCACGATGCCGAACCCGGCCAGAAGCCCGCGCAGCCCGCTCATTCGACACCCTCCCCTGCACTCTCCAGTATTCGCAGGACCAGTGCATCGAAGTCGATGCCGGCCACGTTCGCGGCCATCGGTACCAGACTGTGGTCGGTCAGCCCGGGAATGGTATTCAACTCGATCAGCCAGGGCTGACCCGAGCCGTCCAGCATCAGATCGACACGCCCCCAGCCCTGCGCGCCTACCGCATCGAAGGCAGCCAGCGCCAGCGCTTGCAACCGACTCTCCTGCTCCAGCGGCAGACCGCACGGGCAGTGGTAGCGCGTCGTCTCGGCGTGGTACTTGGCCTCGTAGTCGTAGAAGAGGTTGGGGGTCTCCAGGCGGATCAGCGGCAGCGGCTGATGGCCCAGGATTCCGGCGGTGTACTCACCGCCCTCGATCCAGCGCTCGACCAGCACCCGCCGATCGTAGCGCGCGGCCAACTCGACCGCATTGGCCAGCTGATCGGCCGCGACCACCTTGCTCATGCCAAGGCTGGAGCCCTCATGGGCCGGCTTGACCGCCAACGGCAAGCCCAATGCCAACGCGGCGTCATGCGCCTCACCGGGATGGAGTTCGACCCATGGCGCCGTCGGCAACCCATACGCCTGCCAGATCTGTTTGGTTCGCACCTTGTCCATGGCCAGCGCCGAGGCCAGCACACCGCTACCGGTGTACGGCAGCCCCAGCAGCTCGAGGGCCCCCTGCACCGTGCCGTCTTCGCCGCCGCGCCCATGCAGGGCAATGAAGGCGCGATCAAACCGACCCGCCTGCAGTTGCGCCAGCAGATCGTCACCGACATCGATCGGCGTGGCATCGACGCCACAGCGGCGCAACGCGGCGTAGACCGCCTGACCACTGATCAGCGAAATCTCGCGCTCGGCGGAGCGACCACCGTAGAGCACGGCTACCCGTCCATACGCCCCGCTCACGACCCCTCTCCCACGATACGCACCTCACGCACCAGACGAATGCCGTGCTGCTCGGCCACCACCGCCTCCACCCGTTCGATCAGCGCTTCGATCTCGGCGGCCGTCGCACCCCCGGTATTGACGATGAAGTTGGCGTGCCGCTCGGAGACGCACGCCGCTCCGATGCAGCAGCCTTTCAGACCACTGGCCTCGATCAAACGCCCGGCATGGTCACCCGGCGGATTGCGAAAGACCGAACCGGCACTGGGCAGCTCCATCGGCTGGGTACGGTTGCGACGCTCCAGCAGCGTCCTGACATCGATGGCCGTCTCCGCGTCATGTGGCGGCAGACGCAAGGTGGCAGCAACAAACCATTCACCCGAGGGCCCGGTCACCTCACGATAGCCCCACTGGTAGTCACCCGCGGCACGCCGACGCAGCACACCGCGGCGATCGATCGTCTCGACCTGCTCGACCAGCGGCCAGATTTCACCGCCAAAGGCACCGGCATTCATCGCCAGCGCACCGCCCAGGGTACCGGGAATGCCGGCCAGGAACTCGACACCCCCCAACCCTTCACGCGCAGCCATCCGCGCGACACGAGCACAACTGGCGCCCGCCTCGACATAGAGCGCTCCGTCACCGCGCGACTCGATGTGGTCAAGGGCTCCACGCAGACAGATCACGCTGCCGCGCAAGCCACCGTCCCGCACCAGCAGGTTGGAGCCGCCACCAAGCCAGAAGAGCGGTTCGCTGGCCGGCAAGCCGCGCAGGTAGGCGGCAAGGTCACTCACTCCTGCCGGGCGGAAAAAGCGTTCCGCCGGTCCACCGACCCGCCACGTAGTGTGGCGCGAGAGCGGTTCGCCACAGACCACCCCGGGGTGGCCAGCCACCCCGGCTGTCAGTGCGGCCACCAGCCCGGCCAGACCACCGCCCAGCGACTCACCACAGCCCATGCAGAGCCGTTTTCCTGCCAATGCCATCATCGCCCACCTCCATGCTCGCTCAGAAGAGGCAAGTTTCCTGCCAGCGAGCTGGCCGCGTGACCGATGGTGCCGGCCCCCATCATCAGCAGCACATCCCCCGGCTGCAGCACGCCGGGCAACACCCCAGGCAACTCGTCGATTCCATCGACAAAGACGGGGTCGACCTCACCACGCACACGGATCGCGCGGCTCAGAGCACGCCCGTCGGCCCCGGCAATCGGACGTTCACCGGCGGCATAGACCTCGAGCAGCAGCAGCACATCGGCCTGGGAGAGCACCTTGACAAAGTCCTCGAGCAGGTCGCGGGTACGGCTATAGCGGTGCGGCTGGAAGGCCACCACCAAGCGCCGCCCCGGCCAGCCGGCCCGGATCGCCTGGAAGGTCGCCTCGATCTCACGCGGGTGGTGGCCGTAGTCGTCGACCAGCAGCACGCTACCCGCCCCCCACTGCCGCTCACCGTAGTTCTGGAAGCGTCGCCCAATACCTTCGAAACCGGCCAGCGCGCGGGCGATCGCCTCGTCGGCCACCTCCAGCTCGCGCGCCACGGCAATCGCCGCCAGTGCATTGAGCACGTTGTGCCGCCCCGGCAGGTTGAGTTCGACTTCCAGCGGGGCGTGGTCCCGACTCTCGGCCACGAAGCGGGTGCGCATCCCCTCCTGACCCAGTAGGCGGGCACGCAGATCAGCGCTCTGGTCAAAGCCGTAGGTGCGCACCGGCCGCGACAGGTCGGGCACCAGCGCACGCACCTCGGGGTCGTCGATACAGGCGACCGCCAGCCCATAGAACGGCAGGTGGTGGAGAAATTCGACAAAGGTGGCACGCAGACTGCCGAAGTCGCCACCATAGGTCGCCATGTGGTCGGCGTCGATGTTCGTCACCACCGCCAGCATCGGCTTGAGCAGCAGGAAGGAGGCATCCGACTCGTCCGCCTCGGCCACCAGGTAGCGACTGGCCCCCAGGCGCGCATGCGAACCGGCGCTGTTGAGGCGCCCACCAATGACGAAGGTCGGATCGAGCCCCCCCTCTCCAAGCACGCTGGCGATCAGGCTGGTGGTGGTCGTCTTGCCGTGGGTGCCGGCCACCGCAATGCCGTAGCGAAAGCGCATCAGCTCAGCCAGCATCTCGGCGCGCGGCACCACCGGGATGCGCGCGGCACGTGCGGCGACCACCTCGGGGTTCTCTTCGCCGACCGCGCTCGAGATCACCACCACATCGGACCCGGCCACATGGGCCGCCGCATGGCCGGTCGCCACCTCGGCACCCAATGTCCGCAGGCGCCGCGTGACGGCGTTCTCGGCCAGATCGGAGCCACTCACCGAGTAACCGAGATTGATCAGCACCTCGGCGATGCCGCTCATGCCGGCGCCGCCAATGCCGACAAAGTGGATGCGCCGCACCCGCCCAAAGCCACTTTGCTGCCCTGTCATGCCACCCTCCCTGCCGCCAGGCAGCCGTTGGCCACCTGCTCGGCGGCATCGGTCACCGCCACGGCGCGGGCACGCTCTGCCATCGCCCGCAGCCCTTCACGCCCTCCCGTCAGCAGGCGCTGCAATACCCCGACCAGCCCATCGGCCAACTCGGTCTGCAGTAACAGTTCGGCGCCACCGGCCTCGACCAGCCAGCGCGCGTTGTGCCGCTGGTGGTCGTCCACCGCATGCGGATAGGGCACCAGCACCGCCGCCAGCCCAGCCGCCGCCAGTTCAGAGACGGTCAACGCCCCGGCTCGGCAGACCACCAGGTCGGCCTCGGCATAGGCCGCCGGCATCGTCTCGATGAACTCGACCACCTGCGCCTCGACACCCAGTGTGCGGTACCGCTCGGCACAGGCCGCCTGCTTGCCGCGCCCGGCCTGATGCACCACATGGGGCCGCTGTTCGGCCGGCAGCTGCGCCAGCGCCGCCGGCACGGCCTCATTCAGCGCCACAGCGCCCAGGCTGCCACCCACCACCAGCAGACGCAGCGGGCCGCTTCCGACCAGCCGCTCACCCGGCGGCGGCAAGGCGGTGATCGCCTCACGTACCGGGTTACCCACCGTCTCTCCGCCCGGCAGGGTCTGCGGAAAGGCCTGATAGACCCGATCCGCCAGGCGTGCCAGCCAGCGATTGGTCAGCCCGGCCACGGCATTCTGCTCGTGGATCAGCAACGGGCGGCGCAGCAGCCAGGCCGCCACGCCACCGGGACCCGAAGCAAAACCGCCCATGCCGAGCACGGCCGCCGGACGCACACGCCGGATGATCCGAACCGCCTGCCACACGGCCCGCAGCAGGGTCAGCGGCGCCAGTAACCAGCCGACCACCCCACGACCACGCAGTCCGCTGACTTCGATGTGTTCGATCGGGATGCCGGCCTGAACGACCAGGCGTGCCTCGAGACCCGTGCGGGTACCCAGCCAGACGACCGGGGTACCGTGCGCCTGCAAGCGGGCCGCCACAGCCAGTCCGGGATAGACGTGGCCACCGGTCCCGCCCGCCATGATCAGGACCGGGCCGCTCATCGCGCGCCTCCCTGTGATCGGGCCTCATGGGCCGCTCGCAGCACCAGTGCGAACGCCATGCAGGTCACCACCATGCTGCTGCCGCCGTAACTGAACAGCGGCAGGGTCAGCCCCTTGGTCGGCAGAACCCCCATGCTCACGCCGAGGTTGATGAAGACCTGCAGCGCCAGCCACAACGCGATTCCGTAGACCAGCCAGGCGTTGAACGGCTGCTGCTGCGCTTCGGCACGCCGCGCCAGACGCAACAGGCGCACCACGACCAGAGCAAACAGGACGATGACTGCCACGGCACCCACCAGCCCCATCTCTTCGGCCAGAACGGCGAAGACAAAGTCGGTATGTGCTTCCGGCAGATAGAAGAGCTTCTGCACACTGCCACCGAGTCCGACGCCAAACCAGTCGCCCCGACCAAAGGCGATCAGGGCCTGGGTCAACTGAAAACCGCTGGCAAACGGATCTTGCCAGGGGTCGACAAAGCTGGTCAGGCGCATCATCCGGTAGGGCGAGGTAATGGCCAGCACCGCCATCGCCAGACCGGCCAGCGCCGCCAGCAAAATGAACTGCCACAGCCGTGCCCCACCCAAGAACATCATCCCCAGCGCCACCGTCAGCACCACGGCAGCAGCGCCAAAATCGGGTTGCGCCAGCAGCAGCAGGCTGACCGCCGTGACCAGCAGCATCGGCTTGAGAAAGGCCTGTGCCGTGCTGCGCACCGCGTCACCGTGGCGCACCAGATAGCCAGCCAGGTAAAGGATCACGGCCAGCCGTGCCAACTCCGAGACCTGCACGGTGAACGGTCCCAGCACCAGCCAGCGGGTCGAGCCGTTGACCTCGCGCCCGAGCCCGGGCACCAACACCAGAAGGAGCAGGACAAAGCCGCCGATGAAGAGCCACGGCCCCATCCGCTGCCAGAAGGTCAGCGGCACCTGAAGGATCAGTGCAGCCAACATGAGCCCTATGAGTGCATGCATGGCCTGACGCCAGAAGAGGGCCAGCGGCGCTCCGGTTACCCGCTCCGAGATCGCGATCGAGGAGGAGGCCACCATGATGAGCCCCAGAAACAGCAGGATCGCCAACGCCACCACCATGACCGGCTCACTTCTGGCGGCACTGATCAGCGGACGCAGCGGCTCGGGCATCGTCCAGCGACGCCCGTCGGCTGCCTGTCTCGCCATCGACTCACCCGACATGGTTGACCTCCCGACGCAACCGGTTGACGGCCGCCTCGAACTGCTCGCCTCGATCCGCATAGTCTCGGAACATGTCCAGACTGGCGCATGCCGGTGACAGCAGCACGCTGTCGCCGGGTCTGGCCAGTTCAGCGGCCTGCTGCACCGCTTCCTTTAGCGTTTCCGCGCGCTGCAGGGGCACCGTTTCGGCCAGCGCTGCCTGTAGACGAGGGGCATCGCGCCCGATCAGCACCACCGCTCGGCACCGCTCGGCCACGGCGCCAGCCAGTGGCGCAAAGTCGGCGCCCTTGCCGTCACCGCCGGCGATCAGCACGATCCGTTCGCCGGGAATGCCGGCCACGGCGGCCAGTGTGGCCCCAACGTTGGTGCCCTTGGAATCGTTGTACCAGACCACGCCATCGATCTCGGCCACCCTGCGGCTGCGGTGCGGCAACCCGGAAAACCCGCCGAGCACTTGGCGCATGGCGGCCAGCGGCAACCCGATCGCCCGGCCGATGGCGAGGGCCGCCAGCGCATTGGCCCGGTTGTGCTGACCACTGAGGGCCACCTCATCGGCCTGCATCAGCCGCTCCTCGCCCGCCACCAACCAGGCAACCCCCGATACGTCGATCACGCCCAGATCAGCCCCCTCCGGATCACCGAGGGTAAACCAGCGTGTCGCCTGCTTCGGATCGGCCATCGCCGCCACCCACGGGTCGTCGCGATTGAGGATGGCGGTCGCTGCGCCGCGCAGGATGCGCTGTTTGGCCGCGGCGTAGCTCGCCATGTCGGCGTAGCGATCCTGATGGTCGGGACTCAGATTGAGCACGGCCGCCGCCACCGGCTGCAGGCTGCAGGTCGTCTCGAGCTGAAAGCTGGAGAGCTCCAGCACATAGAGTTCGGCCGGCTCGTCCAGCAGTTCCAGCGCCGGCCGCCCAAGATTGCCGCCAACCGCCACTCGCAAACCAGCCTGACGAGCCATCTCACCGACCAACGTGGTCACGGTGCTCTTGCCGTTGGAGCCGGTGATCGCCACCACCGGCACCTCGGTCTGCCGAGCGAAGAGCTCGATGTCGCCGATCAATTCGGCGCCCGCTGCAGCGGCCTCCACCAGCGCCGGTGTCGATAGCGCCACCCCGGGGCTGACCAGGACCGTCCCGGCTTGATTCAGCAGGGCCCGATCCAGTTCACCGCAGTGCGCCACCACGTGTGCAGCTTCACGCTGCAGGGCGTCCAGCCCTGGAGGGGCGGTGCGACTATCGGTCACCGTTGGGGTGACGCCATGACGCAGCAGATAGCGAACGCAGGCCAGCCCGGTCAGACCCAGTCCGACCACGACCACCGGTTCACGCAGCTGTGTCATCGGTTGGGTCACGTGCGCTCCCTTAGCGGATCTTCAGGCTGGCCAGCCCGATCAGCACCAGAATCACGGTGACGATCCAGAAGCGCACGATCACCCGTGGCTCCGGCCAGCCCTTCAGTTCAAAGTGGTGGTGCAGCGGCGCCATGCGGAAGATGCGCCGTCCGGTCAGGCGGAACGAGGCGACCTGCAGCATCACCGAGACCGCTTCCATGACGAAGATGCCGCCCATGATCACCAGCACCAGCTCCTGGCGCACCAGCACCGCCAGCACACCGAGCGCGGCGCCCAGCGCCAGTGCACCCATGTCACCCATGAAGACCTGGGCCGGATAGGTGTTGAACCAGAGGAAACCGAGTCCGGCGCCGACCAGTGCACCGCAGAAGATGACCAGCTCACCGACCCCCGGCACATGCGGGATACCGAGGTAGGTGGCGAAGTTGATGTGGCCACTGGCGTAGGCGAAGATGCCGAGTGCGCCACCGACCAGCACCACCGGCATCACTGCAAGACCATCGAGACCGTCGGTCAGGTTGACCGCGTTGCTGGTACCGACAATCACAAAATAGGTCAGCACGATGAAAAGTAGCCCCAGCTCAAGCGAGACCTGCTTGACGAACGGGATGATCAGCTGGGTCTCGACCGGCACCTGTGCCGTGGTATAGAGGAAGATCGCTACGGCGATCGCCACCAACGACTGCCACAGGTACTTCTCACGCGCCGAGAGCCCCTTGCTGTTGCGCTTGACCAACTTGCGCCAGTCGTCGACAAAGCCGATCGCGCCAAAGGCCAGGGTGGTCAGCAGGACGACCCAGACGTGGCGGCTGAAGAGGTCGGACCAGAGCAGGGTCGCCAGCGTGATGGCGAAGAGGATCAGGCCACCGCCCATGGTCGGCGTGCCCGCCTTGTCCAGATGGCTCTGCGGTCCGTCGTCGCGTACCTGCTGGCCAATACTGCCCACGGTCAGCATGCGGATGAAGTAGGGACCGACCAGCAGGGCGATGAGCAGTGCGGTCAGCACCCCGAGGATCGCGCGCAGGGTCAGGTACTGGAAGACATTGAAGCCGCTGTGCCACTCGGCCAGGTACTGGGTCAGCAGGTAGAGCATGGCACCTCCTCCTCGGCCTGCAGCAACGCCACCACCCGCTCCATGCCGGCCGAGCGCGAGCCCTTGGCCAGCACGGTCACATCGGCGGCCAGCTGCGCGCGCAGCGCTGCTGCCAGCGCAGCGTGGTCGTCGAAGTGGAAGCCCTGCTCACCGAAGCCCTCCACCGTGGCCCGGCTGAGCGGCCCACAGGCGTAGAGCGCATCAATACCGAGCGCGCGCGCGCGACGCCCCAGCTCGCGGTGCAGCACCTCCGCCTCAGCACCCAGCTCACCCATGTCGCCCAGCGCAGCAATACGCCGCCCGGGCCGCTCGGCCAGCAGGGCCAGTGCCGCCCCCATCGAGGCCGGATTGGCGTTATAGGTGTCATCGATGATCGAGCAGCCGTGTGGACCGCGCTGGCGGTTCAGGCGACCACCGACCGGCTGCACGTTGGCAAGACCGTCGTGGATTTCGTGCAGATCGGCCCCGGCCACCCAGGCGCAGGCGCTCGCCAGCAAGGCATTCATGCCGTTGTGCCGTCCTTGCAGGGCGATGTCGACCGTCACCCGACCGACCGGCGTGGTCATGTCGACGCGACCACCCTCGCCATGGGCGCACCAGCTGCCGCGCAGTTCGGCGTCGATGCTCTCTAGCGTACAAGCGACCACCCGACGCGGGGCAGCCACCTCGCGCCAATACGTGGCAAAACGATCATCGGCGTTGATCACGGCCACCCCGTTCGGGCCAAGACCGGCGTAGATCTCACCCTTGCCCCGAGCCACCCCTTCCAGGCTGCCGAAGCCTTCCAGGTGGGCCGGGCCGGCGTTGGTGATCAGAGCAATATCGGGGCGACTGATGGTGGTCAGTTCCGCGATCTCACCCACGTGGTTGGCGCCCTGTTCGATCACTGCAAACTGGTGGCGCCGACGCAGCCGCAGCAGGGTCAGCGGCACGCCGAGGTCATTGTTGAGGTTGCCTTCGGTTGCCAGCACTGGCCCCTTGCGTGCAAGAATCGCTGCCAGTAGCTCCTTGGTCGTGGTCTTGCCGTTGGAGCCGGTCAGGGCAATCACCGGGCAGGTAAAACGCGCACGCCAGGCGGTGGCCAGCACGGCCAGCGCCCGCCGCACATCGGCCACGACCAGCTGTGGCAGATCGGTGGGCTGGCGCCGCTCGACGAGCGCGGCGACAGCACCCGCCTGCGCGGCGACCTCGACAAAGGCGTGACCATCGGTCCGCGCCCCCGCCAGCGCGACGAAGAGGGCGCCCGGCACCACCTTGCGACTGTCGATCACGACCGATTCGACCACCGCCGAGGGGTCGGCCTGAGGCAGACCCAGTACCTCAGCAACCCACGCCAGCGTCATCTGTTCCGGTCCACTCATCTCCAACCCTCCTGCAGCAGCCGTTGCACTGTCTCTCGGTCGCTGAAAGGTCGACAGCGATCGCCGACGCATTGAACCGTTTCATGTCCCTTGCCGGCGACCAGAATCACGTCGTTGGCGTGCGCCCCGGCCAGGCCGGCCGCAATCGCTTCACCCCGCTCGGGCACCACCAGCGCATCGTCCGGGTACTGCATGCCGGCCAGTATCTCCTCGATGATCTGGTACGGATCCTCGCTGCGCGGATTGTCATTGGTGACAATCACCCGATCGGCCCCGGCCTCGGCCGCCGCCCCCATGAGTGGCCGCTTGCCGCGGTCGCGCTCACCACCGCAGCCGAAGACGCACCAGATACGCCCATCGATATGCTCGCGTAGCGCCTTCAGCGCCTGGCTCAGGGCATCCGGCGTGTGGGCGTAGTCGACCACGGCCAATGGCTGCCCCGCACCACCCCCGAAGGCCTCCATACGGCCCGGCACCGTGTGCAGCGCTGCCAGCCGTTGTGCCGCGCGCGCCAGCGGCACGCCGGCATCCAGCAGCACCGCCAGCACGGCCAGCAGATTGGCCACGTTGAAACGCCCATAGAGCGGACTGATAACCTCGGCACGGGCGCCGCCGACCGCGACACGGAAGTGCAGCCCCTGTCGCGAGCAGACAACATCGCTCCCCACGACCCTCTCATCCAACGCCGCCGGGGCGTCGACTTCCGCAGCCAGTCCGTAGCCGGTCACTGCCACCCCGGCCGGTATTGATTCGACAAAGCGGCGCCCCCACGGGTCGTCCAGATTGACCACGGCTCGGCGCAGCCCAGGCATGTGGAACAGCCGTTCCTTGGCCCGGGCGTAAGTCGGCATATCGCCGTGGTAGTCGAGGTGGTCTCGTGTCAGGTTGGTAAAGACGGCGACATCAAAGTGGGTGCCATCGACACGGTACTGATCGAGCGCATGCGAGGAGACCTCCATCGCTACCCGCTGCACGCCCTGGTCGCGAAAGCCGGCCAACAGCCCCTGCAACTGGACGGCATCCGGCGTGGTATTGCTCTGCGGCTCAAGTGCCCCGTTGACGCCGTGGCCGAGGGTACCGATCTGCCCGCAGGCTATCCCTTCGGCGGCGAAGACCTGAGCGATGTAGTGGGCGCACGATGACTTGCCGTTGGTGCCAGTGATGCCAACCAGCGGCATCGAGGCCGAAGGGTCCGCGTGAAAACGGGCCGCAATCTGGCCAACCCGGCGCCCCAGCTTGACCACCGGCCAGACCGGCACGGCCAACTCGGCCGGTGGCTCTACGCCCTCGTCGAGCAGCACGGCCACGGCACCGCGGGCCACCGCATCGGCTGCAAACCGGCCACCGTGGCTCTTGAGCCCCCGCAGGGCCAGAAAGAGATCGCCAGGGCCGACCTGGCGGCTATCGAGCGCGATACCGCTGACGGGACGGTCGTCAGCGGGCGCCACCGCCACGATGCCCTCGAGCAGGGTGGCGAGTGTCCAGTGAGTGGTCGGGGGCATCACGCTCACGGCCGCCACTCCGCTTGCGTCCACGGCTGCTGCGGCAACCGCTCGATATCGTCCGGCGCGATATTCATCAGGCGCAATGCGCCGCTGATCACGGCTTGAAAGACCGGGGCGGCCACCGCACCGCCAAAGAATTCTCCACCGGTCGGGTCCTCGATCACCACGGCCATGACCAGGCGCGGCTCACTCATCGGCGCCATGCCGACAAAGAGGGCGCGGTAGCGATCCTCGTGGTACCCACCGCGGGTGGCCAGTCGTGCCGTGCCGGTCTTGCCGCCGACGCGGTAGCCGGGGATCGCGGCACGGCGTCCACTGGCACCGGTGCCGCTGATACCCTGCTCCAACATCTGCCGCACCTGCTCCACGGTCTGTGCCGACAGCACCGGCTGGGCAAAGGCCTCCTGCGCCTCGGGTTCATCCACCCGCAGAAAACTGATCGGGCGCAGCTGCCCATCACCGGCCAACACACGATAGGCCTGGGCCAACTGCAAGGTGGTTACATTGAGGCCATAGCCGAAGGCCAGCGTGGCCCGCTCCATGTCGCTCCAGCGCACCCGACTCTCCAGTGTACCGCCGGACTCGCCGGGAAAGCCGCTCAGGGTATCCTGACCGAAACCGACCCGATGCAGCGTCGACCACAGCTCATCGATCGGCATGTCGAGCGCCAGACGGGCCGCGCCGATGTTACTCGACCGCGAGACCATCTGCGCCACATCGATGGTGCCGAAGTTGCGGATATCGCGCACCGTGTTGCTGCCCACCCGCATCACGCCCGGGGCCGTCTCGAGCACACTGTCAGGGCGATAGCGCCCGGTCTCGAGCGCGGCCGCTGCCGTGAACGGCTTGATCGTCGAGCCCGGCTCGAAGATATCGGTGACGGCGCGGTTGCGCAGCTGTTCGCCACTCAGCCGCCCCCGGTTGTTCGGGTTGTAGGCGGGCTGGTTGACCATCGCCAACACCTCGCCGGTCTGCACATCGAGCACCACGGCACTGCCGGAACGCGCTTGGTGGCGCTGTACTGCCAGCTTCAGTTCACGGTAGGCGAGGTACTGGATACGGCGATCGATCGAGAGGGCCACATTTTCGCCCGAGCGCGGCTCACGAATCGCCTCGACCAAGCCGATGATACGGCCGTGGCGATCGCGCTCGACCCGACGAGCGCCGGCCACGCCGCGTAGCCGCTGCTCCAGCATGCGCTCCATCCCTTCCTGACCCTGCTGATCGATATCGGTGAAGCCGACCAGATGGGCCGCCACCGAACCGTGCGGGTAGAAACGCCGATACTCACGCTGCAGCGCGATCCCGGGGATATTCAGCGCCTGCACCTGGGCCGCCACATCGGGATTGACGTGGCGGCGCAGATAGACGAATTCGCGCCCGGCCCGTTCGGCCACTGTACCGCGCAACTGCTCACCCGACAGCTCCAACAGCGCCCCCAGCCGCGCCCACGGCACGCTGTCGAGGTCGGTGATGTCGCGCGGGTTGGCCCAGACCGAGTCGACCGGGGCACTCACCGCCAATGGCTCACCATGGCGATCGGTCAGCATGCCACGGTGGGCCGGGATCGGCACCACACGCAGATGGCGTGCGTCACCCTGCCCCTGCAGGAAGGCCTGATTGAAGATATGCAGATCGACCACGCGCCACAGCAGCAGCCCGGCCGCCAGCGCCAGCAGCAGCCAGATCAGCGCCAGTCGCGCCGGTTGCACCTGATAATGGCTCTGCCCGCTCATTGCTTGATGATCACCACAGCATTGGCCGCCGGCGGCTCCATCTGCAGACGTTCGCGCGCCAGCGTCTCGATTCGCCCATGGGTCGCCCACACCCCTTGCTCCAGTTGTAACTGACCCCACTCGGTCTGCATCGCGTCACGCTCGCTGTAGAGGTTCTGCAGCTCGGTGAAGGCACGCCGGTTCTCATGCTTGCTCCAGACCACGGCCAGGGCGCTGCTGACCACCGCCAGCACCAGCACCACCACCGCCAGTACCATCAGATTGATCCCCTTCATGCCACCCTCCTTGCCACCCGCATCACGGCACTTCGGGCCCGCGGATTGTCGGCCACCTCAGCCTCCGATGCGCGCACCGCCTTGCCACACAAGGCCAGCCGCGGTGCCCGCAACCAGCCGGTCACCGGCAGGCCGGGCGGATGGGCCTGGCCGCGCGCCTCATCGCGCATGAAGCGCTTGACCCGGCGATCTTCCAGCGAATGAAAGCTGATGATCACCAGCCGCCCATCCACCGCCAACAGCTCGGGCAGCGCCGGCAGCAGCCGCTCCAGCTCGCCCAACTCGTCATTGACCCGGATCCGCAGCGCCTGAAAGGTACGTGTGGCCGGATCCTTGTGCCGCTCACGTGTCGGCACCGCCGAAGCGACCAGCCGAGCCAGCTGCGCCGTGCGGGTAACCGGCGCCTCGCTGCGCGCTGCCACCAGGGCGCGGGCAATGCGTCGTGCAAAGCGCTCCTCGCCATACTCCGCCAGCACCTGCGCAATCTCGCCTTCATCCACCCGTGCCAGCCACGCTGCCGCAGACTCGCCAGTGGTCGGGTCCATGCGCATATCGAGCGGTCCGTCGTGGCGAAAACTGAAGCCACGCCCGGCTTCATCGAGCTGCGGCGACGAGACCCCCAGATCCAGCAACAGGCCATCCACCTGCCCCGACCATCCCAACTGCGCAACCTGTGCCGGCAGGGTCGAGAAGGCGGCCTGCACCACGACCACCCGCGGATCGTCACCATGGCAACGATGGGCTACGGCAATCGCCTGCGGGTCGCGATCCAGCACCAGCAGACGTCCTTGCGGCCCCAGCCGTTCGAGCAGCTGCGCTGCGTGGCCACCACGGCCGTAGGTGCCGTCGACATAGCGCCCATCCGGCCGCACGGCCAGTGCCTCAACCGCCGCTTCCAGCAGGACCGTCCGATGGCGATAGACCGCCTCCATCAGAAGGAGAGGTTCGCCAGCGCGTCCGGCAGCGCCGCCTCCAGCGCTTCACCCAGCAGCGCCTCGCTGCGGCGATTCCAGCGTGCTTCGTTCCACAGCTCGAACTTGTTGACCATGCCGGCCAGCACCGCCTCGCGCTCGAGACCGGCATAGTCGCGCAACTTGGGTGGAATCAGGATGCGGCCGTGGCTGTCGAGTTCGCACTCATGGGCGTAGCCGACAAAGAGCGAGCGGGCATTGTGGGCCACGCGATCGAAGGTCGGCAGGCTGACCAGCTTGCGCTCGGCCTCCTCGAATTCGGGCAGGGTGTAGACCCAGAGTGGGCGCGTGGCCTCATCGCGATCGACCAGACTGACGGTGACCACAAGCTGGCCGCCGCTGAGCGCATCGAGTCGCTCGCGGTAGCGCGCCGGCATCGCCATGCGCCCCTTGCTGTCCAGCGTCAGTGTGCTAACACCGCGAAACATAAGACCAATCGCTCCCGGGATCGACCATTGGGAAAAATTTCCCACTTCAACCCACTTTGTCCCACTTGAGCACACTATAGTGATCGAACCGCCGTTCTGTCAAGAAATCAGACGCAGAAAAATCCCTTATTCCTTCTTTACCGACAATCACTTACGGGGGGAACGCAGAAGCCTGCCGAGACGGCGGGCGCAACAAAAGAAAGGAGATATGCATTACATGCAACTACAACGATAATCTCTTAAAACACCTGAGATAATCGCTGCAGCTTTATGAGCTGAAAAGAAATGGAGAAAAAAAGGTGCGCAGGAAAAGAGTGCGAGCCGGCCTGTAAGCCGGGTTCTGTCGTGGACAGCCATTCATCTGGGATGCGCGTCACCACGCACCTCAAGCAACCTACCCGGGAGCAGCGCGGGCCACGCCATCGCTCCCCTATTTGGTCTTGCTCCGAGTGGGGTTTACCGTGCCGCGAACCGTTGCCGGACGCGCGGTGCGCTCTTACCGCACCCTTTCACCCTTGCCTGTGCCCGAAGGGCCATCGGCGGTCTGCTCTCTGTTGCACTTTCCGTCGGCTCACGCCGCCCAGGCGTTACCTGGCACTCTGCCCTGTGGAGCCCGGACTTTCCTCCGCTTGCGCAGCGACTGTCCGGCCAGCTCGCCTGTTCAGTATACCACTATCGGAGCACCCACCACGCCTGCAATGCCATGGCCGGCAACGCCACAGCGGCCACCATCAGATACAGCGTCAACGAGAGCGCCGCATACCAGCGCAGCAGCGACTGCCACCCCTCCGGCACACCACCGAGCAAACGCGAGGCCGGTCCGAGTGTGCCCCGTTCAGGATGAAACCAGAGCGCAATGCAGATCAGGCCCCACGGCACCAAGACCATCGAGCCGAGCAGAATGAGAAGTGGAAAGGGCGCCGCCAGCACCAACCCGGCCAACATGGCCACCACAGCGACACCCGAAAGGCCGACCAGCCGCCAGCGAAACGGAAAGAGGAGGCTTGCCTGTGTCGTAAAGATGCGTGGCGTCATGGCCGCCATACTGCGGTGCATCGACAGAAGGTGTCAAGCATCTCGCTGGAGACCGTCGTGCACCTCCAGCGCCAGACTGTACAGCCGGTTCCGGCGCTCACCGGTCAGACGCGCCGCCACGGCAGCCGCATCGCGTGGCGAGAGGTAGTCGAGCAGGGTAGTCAGCATCGCGCGCAGCTCGCCATCGCCAGCCGTCGCCGCCTCCGACGCACCGGCCAGCAAGACCACCAACTCACCCCGACGCTGATTGAGGTCGGTTGCGACACGCGCCGCCAGATCCGCCAGCGGCAGGCTCAGCACCGTCTCGAAGGTCTTGGTCAGTTCGCGCGCCAGCACCGCCTGACGCGTGCCACCGAAGGCCCATACCATATCCTGCAGGCTGGCCTCGATTCGATGCGGTGATTCGTAAAAGATCAACGTGCGCACCTCATCCTTCAGCGCCGCGAAGTGGTCGCGCCGCGCCTTCTGTCGCGCCGGCGGAAACCCTTCGAAGACAAAGCGATCGGATGGCAGACCGGCTACCGAGAGCGCTGCGATCGCCGCACAGGCACCCGGCACCGGCGCCACAGCGATACCGGCGGCATGGGCAGCACGCACCAAGCGAAAACCGGGGTCACTGATCAACGGGGTACCAGCATCACTGACCAGCGCGATCGACGCCCCATCCCGCATCTGGGCGATCAGCCCCTCGACCCGCTGCGCCTCATTGTGGTCGTGCAATGCCACCATGGGCGTCTCGATACCGTAGTGGTGCAACAACCGGCTGCTGTGGCGGGTATCCTCGGCCGCCACCCGATCGACCGACGCCAGCACCTCACGGGCGCGAGGCGTCATATCACCCAGATTGCCCAACGGTGTCGCCACGACCCAGAGGCGCCCCTGCTCCTGCTGCGTTGACATGCCTGCGTTCGCTCCCGATACTGTACCGGTTCCATGGTAACCAAAGAATCGGCCCTCTTCCATGCGCGCCCTGCTCCTTCTGCTCCCACTGCTGCTCCTGCTCAACGCCTGCGCCCCGGCTCCGCCGCGCCCGGCACCGGAAGAGCGCCGCCCTGTCACCCCACTGGAGAGCGCTGCCGCCGAACAGGCGATGGCCGAAGGCGACTACGCCCGTGCCGCGCGCGAGTACCTGCAGCTGGCTGCGACCACGCCGCCACCGCGACGCCAGCACTACCAGCTCAAGGCCGCCGAAGCCCAGGTTGCGGCCGTCATGACCCATACGGCCAGTGAGACGCTGCGCGCGATCGATCCCGCCGGCATGGCGCCGGACGACAGGCTGGCCAAGCGCCTGTTGCTCGCCCGCATCGACTTGATCGAGGAACGGCCGCAAAGCGCCCTGGCCCAGCTGGCTGACCCACCGGAGCCAGGTGCGAGCAACGCCAGCCAGGCCGCCTACCTGCAGCAACGAGCCGAGGTGCATACGCGCCTGCAACAGTGGCTGAATGCAGCCCGTGACCACGTCGAACAGGAGCCGTTGCTGCGCAATGAGGCTCAGCGACGCGACAACCAGGCGACCATCTGGCGTCTGCTCCTGCTCGCTGATCACCAGCAGATCGCCGAGGCACGCACAACCGCCCCTCCGGGCAGCAACTGGCGCGGCTGGCTCGACCTGGTTGAGCAACTTCGCCCCCACCTGCGCACCCCCGAGACGGCCACACGCGCCATGCAGAGCTGGCGTCAGTTCCACCCGAGCCACCCCCTGCACGATGACGTGGTCAGCCGTGCACTCGATGTCTGGCTCGCTGAGATCGAACGCCCGGAGCAGATTGCCCTGCTGCTGCCCTTCACCGGCCCCTTCGCCCAGGCCGGCCAGACCGTCCGCGACGGGGTGCTGGCCGCCTACTACCGCCTGCCCGCAGAACACCGTCCACGCCTGCACCTCTACGACAGCGGAAGCGATCCGGAGCGCGTCGTGCGCCTCTACCAGCAAGCCATCGAGGATGGTGCCGACCGGGTCATCGGGCCGCTTGACCGCGATGCGGTAGGCGCACTGCTGGCGCTGGAGCGCCTGCCCGCAGCCACCCTGGCGCTCAACCGCACCCGGGACGGCGCCGGCGCACCCGGTCTCTACCAGTTCGGCCTGGCCCCCGAGGATGAGGCAATCCAGGTGGCCGAAGGGGCGTGGCGTGACGGCCACGACCGAGCCATCGCGCTGATTCCGCACGGCGAACTGGGCAGCCGCCTGTATGATGCCTTCGCCAACCGTTTCCAGGCCCTCGGTGGCACCGTCCTGGCAGTGGAGCTGTACAGCCCTGAAGTCATCGACCAAGCCGGACCGATCCGCCGCTTGCTCTCCGTCGAAACCAGCAGCGAGCGTCGCAACCAGTTGGCGCGACTGCTTGGCCAGCGCCTCGAGCTGGTACCCAGACGGCGTCAGGACGCGGACCTGCTGTTTCTGGTGGCAATGCCCGATGCCGCACGCCAGATCCGACCGCAACTCGACTACCACCATGGCGTCGGCCTGCCGATCTATGCCACCTCGCACCTGCATGCCGGCATCCAGGAAGGGCACAGCGACGGCGATCTGGACGGCATCCGCTTTGTCGACGCCCCCCTGCTCTCAGGCCGAACCGACTTCCCGCCCCCGCCCGGCCAGTTGGCCATCCAGTATCAGCGCCTCTATGCACTGGGTGCAGATGCCCTGACGCTGGCGGTCGAACTGGCGCTGCTCACAGGCGACCCCCAACAACGGCTGCACGGGATCAGCGGGACCCTGCAGATCGATGCGCAAGGCCGCGTACGCCGTGCACCGGCCTGGTTCGAGTACCGCAACGGCATCGCCCAGCCACGTGATGAGTGAGGCGCGGCCACCCACTCCCCGCCAACGGGCTGGCGCCCGGGCCGAACAGGCCGCCCTCGACCACCTGCTGCAACACGGCCTGCGCCTGTTGGCACGCAACCACCACTGCCGCCAGGGCGAGGTCGACCTGATCCTGCGCAGCGGCGAGACGGTGGTCTTCGTCGAGGTACGCTACCGGCGCCGCAGCGACTTCCTCCACCCCGCGGAAAGTGTCGACCGGCGCAAGCAGCGCCGAATCATCCACGCCGCGCGCCACTACCTGGCCACCCACCCACCGCTGGCCGGGCTCAATATCCGCTTTGACGTCATCGCCGCCACCGGCGACCCGGCCCGCCCCGATCTGGAGTGGTATCAGAACGCCTTTGATGCTTTCTGAGGCTCTGATGCTTTTTGAGCCTCAGGCAGCGGCCGTCGCCACCGCCAGCAGGTCGGTCACATCGGCCTCGACGATCTCGATGCGCTGACGCTGGCAGAAGCGGCGCTCCTTGTCGGTCGGCTCCTTGATCAGCGCCCAGGCGGCCGGCTCACCGGCGTCGAAGATCAGGTCAGAGAGGACCATGCGCTCGGTATCACGCGTCATGCGCAAGCCGATGAAGAGGTACTGCGCCCCCTTGCGCCGCGCCTTGACGAAGCCTGGCACCGAGAAGCCGCCCATCAGTTCGGTGATGAAGTCGACGTAGTCGGCATCGGAGGCGATGTAGCTCGGCTCGGGCAGCGGCGTGCCCATCGGCTTGTAGAGGATCGGCAGCGCCGGGTCGGCCTCGTCGTTGCTGATCTCTTGATAGGTCTGGCCGTCCCAGCGGTAGAGCCGATAGCGAAAGTCGGTGCCGCCGATCCGGGCGATCCCGGTGATCAGGTGGTGCGGCGTGTCGGCGTAGCTGGCCTGCAGCTGAGTGTCGCGATTGATGTCGATGACGTAGGGCGGCTTCACCGTGGCCAGCCAGTCGTGCAGCGGCGCCCGCGTCCACTCGGTCTCGCCGTAGAGCCGGGTCAGGAAGTTGTTGACATAGCTGCGCCCGCGCTTGAGTTCAAGATTCATCGCCGCGCGCGGGAACTCGTACATCAGCTTGGGCGCCATCGGCCGACCGTCGTTCATCGCCAGGATCAGGCTGTCACTGTCAGCGGGGATCGGCTCGCCCGTCTGCACGTTGCAGGCGCCAGCCAGCGCCCCCGCCCCCAGATAGGGGAACAAGGTGCCGTCGGCCACACGGCCGGCCAGCCCTTCCAGCAGGGTCTCTGTTGTCATTGCACACTCCTTAGTTTGATGGAATCACTTCCTGATCTGTTGCAAGATCCAAACCGCCTATCAACAACAGCACTAACCTCCTGATTGCGTGAACAGGATATCCCAAGCCAACGGGCCGACAGCACGGGAATGCGGGGTTTTGTCGTATTGCCGACAGCCCACACCGAGCTGTCGTGTCAGGCTCGCCACACCCGAGCCTGGCCAAGGCCTGAATCGCATCGAAAAAAAACTTTTTTCTCCTTCTGTTTCTGACTCTTGAGCAGGTTGAATGCACGCTGGCACAACCCTTGCTCAACCGTTGACGAGGCAGTTTGCCCGACGCTTTACGTCAAACCCAAGTGAACAGGAACAGGAGATACGACCATGGCATTACGTCAGTGTGCAATTTACGGTAAGGGCGGTATCGGCAAGTCGACCACCACCCAGAACCTGGTAGCTGCCCTCGCCGAGATGGGCAAGAAGGTGATGATCGTCGGCTGCGACCCGAAGGCCGACTCGACCCGCCTGATCCTGCACTCCAAGGCGCAGACCACCGTCATGCACCTCGCTGCCGAGGCCGGCACCGTCGAGGATCTGGAGCTGGAAGATGTGCTGTCGGTTGGCTACGGCAACGTCAAGTGCGTCGAGTCGGGCGGTCCGGAGCCGGGCGTCGGCTGCGCCGGTCGCGGCGTTATCACCGCGATCAACTTCCTGGAAGAGGAAGGCGCCTATGACGAAGACCTCGACTTCGTCTTCTACGACGTCCTCGGCGACGTCGTCTGCGGCGGTTTCGCCATGCCGATCCGCGAGAACAAGGCCCAGGAGATCTACATCGTCTGCTCCGGCGAGATGATGGCCATGTTCGCCGCCAACAACATCGCCAAGGGCATCGTCAAGTACGCCAACTCGGGCGGCGTCCGTCTGGCCGGCCTGATCTGCAACAGCCGCAACACCGACCGCGAGGACGAGCTGATCGAGGC
>SKWO01000004.1 GCA_007128895.1 Gammaproteobacteria bacterium | reverse complement strand
CTGCTCGCCGGCGGCATGGACATCTTCCGCGCCATGCGCCTGCTGATTCCGCCGGCGTGGCAGAACATCGCCACCATGGACGCGGATCTGCGCGCCTTCTACGAGTTCAACTCGATGCACATGGAGCCGTGGGACGGCCCGGCCGGCGTGGTGCTCACCGACGGCCGCTACGCCGCCTGCGCCCTTGATCGCAACGGTCTGCGCCCGGCGCGCTATGTGATCACCCGCGACCGCCACATTACCCTGGCCTCGGAGATCGGCGTGTGGGACTACCAGCCGGCCGACGTGATCAGCAAAGGGCGCCTCAAGCCGGGCGAGATGGTCGCGGTCGACACCGCCACCGGCGAGCTGCTGCGTCCGAGTGATATCGATCAGAAACTCAAGACCCGCCAGCCCTACAAGCAGTGGCTGGAACAGCACGCCCGGCGGCTGGAGTCGCGCCTGGAGGAGTGCAGCGATCCGGGTGCCCCGGAGCTGGACGGCAAGACCCTAGCGGTCTATGAAAAGCAGTTCCAGATCACCTTCGAGGAGCGCGATCAGGTCCTGCGCCCATTGGCCGAGGCTGGCCAGGAGGCGATTGGCTCGATGGGTGACGACACCCCGCTGGCTGTACTGTCGCACCAGATCCGCCCGCTCTACGACTACTTCCGCCAGCAGTTCGCCCAGGTCACCAATCCGCCGATCGACCCTCTGCGCGAACAGATCGTGATGTCGCTGGAGACCTGCCTCGGGCGCGAAAAGAACCTCTTCGAGGAGAGCCCGCAACACGCCGAGCGTCTGCTGGTCGACTCACCGGTCCTCTCCAGCGGCCGCTTCGCCCGCCTGCTTGAACTGGACGGCGACGACTACCGCGCCACCACCCTCGACCTCAGCTATAACCCCGACGAGACCGACCTGGAGCGCGCGATCCGCGCCGTGACCGATCGTGCTGTCGAAGCGGTACGTGGTGGCACGGTGGTGCTGATCCTTTCCGATCGTGTCCTCGCCCCCGACCGGCTACCGATCCACGCCCTGCTGGCCACCGGCGCGGTCCACCACCGACTGATCCGGGAAGGGCTGCGCTGCGACGCCAACATCGTGGTGGAGACGGCCACAGCGCGTGACCCGCACCACTTCGCTACGCTGATCGGCTACGGCGCCACCTGCATCTACCCCTACCTCGCCTACGAGGTCCTGCACGACATGGTGCGCCACAAGGAGGTCGACGCCAGTCTGGCCGACAAGATGGCCTACCACTTCCGCAAAGGGATCGACAAGGGGCTGTACAAGATCATCTCCAAGATGGGTATCTCCACCATCACCAGCTACCGTGGCGCCCAGCTCTTCGAGGCAATCGGTCTGCACAGTGAGGTGGTCGATCTCTGCTTCACCGGCACCACCACCCGCCTCGAAGGCAGCGGCTTTGCCGAGCTCGAAGCGGCGCAGCGCGAGCTGGCCGCCCAGGCCTGGAACGAACGCCAGGGGCTGAGCCAGGGCGGCGTGCTCAAGTACATCCACGGTGGTGAGGACCACGCCTACAACCCCGATGTCGTCACCGCCCTGCGCCGCGCCGTCACCACCGGCGACTACGACGATTGGAAGGCCTACGCGGCCCTGGTCAACGGTCGGCGACCGCTGGCCCTGCGCGACCTCTTCCGCCTGCGCGAGGACGTTACCCCGATTCCGGTGGACGAAGTCGAGCCACTGGAAGCGATCACCATGCGCTTCGACAGTGCCGGCATGAGCCTCGGCGCCCTCTCGCCAGAGGCCCACGAGGCACTCGCCACGGCGATGAACCGCCTCGGTGGCCGCTCCAACTCCGGCGAGGGCGGCGAAGACCCTGCTCGCTACGGCACCGAGAAGGTCTCCAAGATCAAGCAGATCGCCTCCGGCCGCTTCGGCGTCACCCCGCACTACCTGGTCAACGCCGAGGTGCTGCAGATCAAGGTGGCCCAAGGTGCCAAGCCGGGTGAGGGCGGCCAGCTACCCGGCCACAAGGTCGAGCCACTGATCGCACGCCTGCGCTACTCGATGCCCGGCGTGGCGCTGATCTCGCCACCGCCGCACCACGACATCTACTCGATCGAGGATCTCGCCCAGCTGATCTTCGACCTCAAGCAGGTCAACCCCGAGGCGCTGGTCTCGGTCAAGCTGGTCGCCGAGGCCGGGGTCGGCACCATCGCCGCCGGTGTGGCCAAGGCGTATGCCGACCTGATCACCATCTCCGGCCACGACGGCGGTACCGGCGCCAGCCCGATCACCTCGATCAAGTACGCCGGCAGCCCGTGGGAGCTCGGCCTGACCGAGACCTGCGCCGCCCTGCGTGCCAACGACCTGCGCGACAAGGTGCGCGTGCAGACCGACGGCGGCCTGAAGACCGGCCTCGACGTCATCAAGGCAGCCATCTTCGGCGCCGAGAGCTTCGGCTTCGGCACCGGCCCGATGGTCGCCCTCGGCTGCAAGTACCTGCGCATCTGCCACCTGAACAACTGCGCCACCGGCGTCGCCACCCAGCACGAGCAGCTGCGACGCAACCATTTCATCGGGCTGCCCGAGATGGTGATGAACTACTTCCGCTTCATCGCCATGGAGACGCGCGAGCTGATGGCCCAACTCGGTGTGCGCAGCCTGCAGGAGCTGATCGGCCGCACCGATCTGCTCGAGCAGATCGAACCGCAAACCGAGCGCCAGCGCCGTCTGGTACTGGATGCCCTGGTCTCGGACAACGGCGTCGCCGCCGACAAGCCGCGCTTCTGCAGCGAGCCGCGCAACGCCCCGTTCGACAAGGGTGAACTGGCCGAACAGATGGTCGCTGACGCCCTCGAGGCGATCGAGCGCAAGGCCGGCGGTCTGTTCAGCTATGCGATTCGCAACACCCATCGCTCGATCGGCGCCCGCGTCTCCGGCGAAATCGCCCGCCGCCACGGCAACCAGGGCATGGCCGATGCGCCGATCCGCTTCCACTTCAAGGGCACCGCCGGGCAGAGCTTCGGCGTCTTCAATGCCGGCGGCCTGGAGCTCTACCTCGAAGGCGACGCCAACGACTACGTCGGCAAGGGGATGGCTGGGGGTCGCATCGTCATCAGCCCGCCGAGCGAGGCCGCCTTCGACACCCGCACCACACCGGCGCTGGGCAACACCTGCCTCTACGGCGCGACCGGCGGCCAGCTCTTCGCCGCCGGCACCGCCGGTGAGCGCTTTGCCGTGCGTAACTCCGGGGCCACCGCCGTGGTCGAGGGGGTGGGTGACCATGGCTGTGAATACATGACCGGTGGCGTGGTCGCAGTCCTCGGCGAGACCGGGGTCAACTTCGGTGCCGGCATGACCGGCGGCATCGCCTTTGTCCTCGACCAGCACAACCGCTTCAGTGATCGCCACAACCACGAGCTGATCGACATCCATCGCATCGCGCCGCACACCATGGAGGCGTATCGCCACTACCTGCACGAACTGGTCGAGGCCTTTACCCGCGAGACGCGCAGCCCATGGGGTCGGGAGATTCTGGAAAACTACGCCGACTTCGTCGAACAGTTCTGGCTGGTCAAGCCGAAGGCCGCCGATCTGTCGAGTCTGCTCGACAATCTGCTCAAGGCCGCGTAACGGAGCACACACCATGTCCAAGGCGTTTCAATTCATGCAGGTCCCGCGCACCGACCCAGCCAAGGTGCCGGTTGACCAACGTATCCGCGACTTCAACGAGATCTACGGCCAGTTCGATGCCGAGAGCGCAGCCGCGCAGGCCGCCCGCTGCCTCGCCTGCGGCAACCCGTACTGCGAGTGGAAGTGCCCCGTGCACAATTACATCCCCAACTGGCTCAAGCTGGTTGCCGAAGGCAATCTGAAAGAGGCGGTCGAGCTCTCGCATCGTACCAACAGCCTGCCCGAGATCTGTGGCCGCGTCTGCCCGCAGGACCGCCTCTGTGAAGGGGCGTGCACGCTCAATGACGGCTTCGGCGCCGTCACCATCGGCGCCGTCGAGCGCTACATCACCGACACCGCCTATGCCCAGGGCTGGCGCCCGGACCTCTCCCACGTCACGCCGACCGGAAAGCGCGTTGCCGTGATCGGTGCCGGCCCGGCCGGCCTGGCCTGTGCCGACGTGCTCACCCGCCACGGGATCGAGGTTACGGTCTACGACCGCCACCCCGAGATCGGCGGCCTGCTGACCTTCGGCATCCCCGGCTTCAAGCTGGAGAAGGGCGTGGTACAGCGTCGTCGCGAACTGCTTGAAGGCATGGGCATCACCTTCGTCCTCGACACCGAGATCGGTGAACCGGCCGACGGGGCGTGGAGCCCGAAGGCCAGCCAGCGGATCGGTTTTGACCAGATCATGGCCGACTACGACGCCGTCTTTCTCGGCATGGGCACCTACCGTTTCATGAGCGGCGACTTCCCGGGCGAATCCCTGCCCGGCGTCTACAGCGCCCTGCCCTTCCTGGTCTCGAATACCCGCCGGGTGATGGGGCTGGAGCGCGACGGTGACGAATTCATCGACATGCAGGGGCTGCGCGTTGTCGTCCTCGGTGGTGGCGACACAGCCATGGACTGCAACCGCACCTCGATCCGCCAAGGCGCGGCCAAGGTCACCTGCGCCTACCGCCGCGACGAGGCCAACATGCCCGGCTCACGTCGCGAGCTGGCCAATGCGCGCGAAGAGGGGGTGGAATTCCTGTGGAATCGCCAACCGATCGAGATCGTCGGCAACGACCGGGTCGAGGGGGTCAAGGTGGTCACCACCCGTCTGGGCGAGCCCGATGCGCGTGGTCGCCGCACACCTGAGCCGATCCCGGGCTCCGAGGAGATCATCCCGGCCGACCGGGTGGTCGTCGCCTTCGGCTTCCGCCCCAGCGCGCCGGGTTGGCTCGGCCAGTTCAATGTCGAGACCGACCCGCGCGGGCGCCTGCTGGCACCGGCAGACGGGCAGCACGCCTACCAGACCGGCAACCCGAAGATCTTCGCCGGCGGTGACATGGTACGCGGTTCCGACCTGGTCGTTACGGCGGTCTGGGAAGGGCGCAAGGCGGCTGAAGGCATTCTCGGCTTCCTCGAAGTCTAACCCCTGTCCAGCGGAGGGACGGCCATGGCCGAGCTCAAGAACGATCGCTTTCTACGCGCCCTGATGCGCCAGCCGGTCGATGTCACACCGGTCTGGATGATGCGCCAGGCCGGGCGCTACCTGCCCGAGTACCGTGCCACCCGTGCCCGGGCCGGCAGCTTCATGGATCTGTGCAAGAATCCGGAGCTGGCCTGCGAAGTCACCCTGCAGCCGCTCGCGCGTTTCCCACTCGATGCCGCGATCCTCTTCTCCGACATCCTGACCGTGCCCGACGCCATGGGGCTCGGCCTCTACTTCGCCGAGGGCGAAGGGCCACGCTTTGAACGACCGGTCCGCTCGGCCACCGATGTCGAGGCGCTCGGCGTGCCGGATCCCGAAGAGGCGCTCGGCTACGTCATGGAGGCGGTACGGGTGATCCGCCGCGAACTCGACGGCCGGGTGCCGCTGATCGGCTTTGCCGGCAGCCCGTGGACCCTGGCCACCTACATGGTCGAGGGCGGTTCGAGCAAGGAGTTCGCGCAGGTCAAGGGGATGCTCTACGATCGTCCCGACCTGCTGCATCGACTGCTCTCCACCACCGCCGATGCGGTCACGCTCTACCTCAATGCGCAGATCGCCGCCGGCGCCCAGGCGGTGATGATCTTCGACACCTGGGGCGGCATTCTGACGCCGCGTGACTACCGAGCCTTCTCACTCAACTACATGGCCCGCATCGTCGCCGGCCTGCAGCGTGAGCACGACGGGCAACGCATCCCGGTGATCCTCTTCACCAAGAACGGCGGCAGCTGGCTGGAGGCGATGGCCGATACCGGTGCCGACGCCCTCGGCCTGGACTGGACCACCGATATCGGCGAGGCGCGGCGTCGAGTCGGTAACCGGGTGGCCCTGCAGGGCAATATGGACCCGTGCCTGCTCTATGCCGGCCCCGACCGTATCCGCGAGGAGGTCGCCACCATCCTCGAGGCGTACGGACCCGGTCCCGGCCACGTCTTCAACCTGGGCCACGGCATCCACCAGCATGTCGACCCGGAACGGGCTGCCGCCTTCATTGAAGCCGTACACGAACTGAGTGCCTGCATGCACGGCTGAGCGGGTCGCCCGTCCTCGGACCAACGAAAAAGGGCTCCTTGCGGAGCCCTTTTTCATGTCACTCCAGACGGACGGCGAAGGCCTCCTCCAGTGAAATCACCCCTTCGCGCGCCAACGCCAGCGCATTCTGTGTCAGCGTGCGCATACCTTCGTCCAGTGCGACCTTCTTGATCTCCTGGGTGTTGGCATTGATATTGATCAAGTGCGCAATCTCCGGGCTGACCTGCATCAATTCACACACGGTGGTACGCCCACTGTAGCCGGTGTGATTGCACTGTTTGCACCCCTTGCCACGGTAGAAGACCTCATCCTCGGCGACACCCATGGTCTTGCGGATGAAGGGCTCGACCAACTCGACCTCTTTGCAGTGAGGGCAGGTCACCCTGACCAGACGCTGAGCCATCGCCCCCAGCAGGGTCGAACTGAGCAGATAGGGCTCGACGCCCATGTCGATCAAGCGACGCACGGCACTCACGGCATCGTTGGTATGCAGGGTGGAGAAGACCAGGTGACCGGTCATTGCCGCCTTGTTGGCGATATCGGCCGTCTCGCCATCGCGGATTTCACCCACCATCACCACATCAGGGTCGTGGCGCAGAATGTGGCGCAGTGCCTCGGCGAAGGTATAACCCTTGACCGGGTTGATCTGGATCTGCTCCACCCCCTCAATGTCGTACTCGACCGGATCTTCGACCGTGATGATGTGCGGGTTGCCCTTCTTGACCTGATCGAGCACACCATAGAGGGTGGTCGACTTACCCGAGCCGGTCGGGCCGGTAACCAGGAAGATGCCGTAGGAGCGGGTGACGATGTCGTGTAAACGATCCAGCTCGAGCTGTCCAAAGCCCAGTGCTGCAAGCGGCTTGACCCCAGTCTCCTTGTTCAGGATACGGATCACGACGCTCTCGCCCTTTGCGGTGGGCATGATCGAGATACGCAGATCAATGGTACGGCCATTGTGGGTCATGCGTGCGCGCCCATCCTGTGGCGCACGCCGTTCGGCAATGTTCATCTGTCCGGTAATCTTGATCCGGCTGACCACGGCCGGCAGAATCGAGACATCGAGTGCCCGCTGCCAGTAGAGCTTGCCGTTGACCCGGTAGTAGATGTCGACCCGATCACGCTCGGGGCGAATATTGATATCTGATGCTCCCTGAACAACGGCCTCGAGGATGATGCCGTTGACCAGCCGGATAACCGGCTTGCGCATCGCCTCCTGCTCAGAGACGGCATCGTCTCGCTCCATATTGACCGGGATCATCTCGAGCGAATCCAGCGCCTCAGCCTCATTCATGCGGGTAAAGAGACGGCCCAACTCGCGTTGAATCTGTGTGCGTGTTGCCATCACAGGCTCAACAATCAAATTCGTGTAGAAAGCCACGCCCTCCAGCGCCGGCCAGTCGAACGGATCCTCCAACGCCACAATCAGCCGTTTACCAACCAATGCCAATGGCAACACGTTGTATCGGTGAACGATTTGTGCATCCAGCATCGCGATGGCATCCGGGTCGATCACATAGTGTTCGAGGTCGACAAAAGGAATACCCAGCTTGCTGGCCATCGCCGAGTCGGTCTGCTCCTTGGTAATCAGCCCCATGTCGAGCATAACCTGGCCAAGACGCTTACCCTTAGACTGTTTTTGCTGTGCAAGTGCCTCCTGCAATTGCTCCTGACTAATGATCCCTTCCTTGACCATCAGGTCTCCGAAGAGTACCGAGGACTTACCCTGGCTGCGCTTCATCAGCTGCAGCAGCTCATCCTTGGTCCGGATCTCCACTGACTTGACCATCGAATCGGTTTCGCGACTAGTTAACTGCATCGTTACGACTCCCTATTTTTCCTGGCCCTGGGGTGTGCCTGATCGTAGACCTGCGCCAAATGGTTGAAATCCAGGTGCGTATAGACCTGTGTTGTGGCAATGTCAGCGTGCCCGAGCAACTCTTGCACCGCTCTCAAATCACCGCTCGATTCCAGCAGGTGGCTGGCAAACGAGTGGCGTAATTGATGCGGATGGAG
>SKWO01000062.1 GCA_007128895.1 Gammaproteobacteria bacterium | reverse complement strand
TCCGGCATGAGGCGCTCAGGGCCGTGGCCGGCACCGTCGGCCACGGCCCTGTTCACTCCAGAGCCTGCATCCGCGTGATCAGCTCGGCCTCGTCGATCACCTCGACCCCGAGCGTTTGCGCCTTGTCCAGCTTGCTGCCGGCGTCACGGCCGGCGACCACGCAGGTGGTCTTCTTCGAGACGCTGCCGGCCACCTTCGCCCCCAGTGCCTCGAGGCGCGCCTTGGCCTGATCGCGACTCATCGACTCGAGCGTCCCGGTCAGGACCCAGGTCTGGCCGGTCAGAGGCAGCGTCTCACGGGGCGCTGGCGGCCCCTCCAGCCAGACGACACCGGCGGTACGCAGCCGCGCGATCACGTCGCGGTTGTGCGGCTCGGCAAAGAAGGCGTGGAGGTGGGCAGCGACCACCGGGCCGACGTCGTCCACCTGCTGGAGCCGCTCGAGGTCGCCACTGGCCTCGATCAGGGCGTCGAGCGAGCCGAAGTGGTTGGCCAGCGCCCGCGCCGTCGCCTCGCCGACCTCGCGGATGCCGAGGGCGAAGAGAAAACGGGCCAGCGTGGTCTGCTTGCTCGCCTCGAGCGCCGCGACCAGATTCTGCGCCGAACGCTCACCCATCCGCTCCAGTGCCCCCAGGGCCACGGCGTCGAGCCGGTAGAGATCGGCCACATCGTGTACCCAGCCGCGTGCGACCAGCTGGTCGATCAACCGCTCGCCGAGCCCTTCGATATCGAGCGCCCGGCGCGAGGCGAAGTGGCGGATCGCCTCCTTGCGCTGAGCCGGACAGTAGAGCCCACCGGAGCAGCGTGCCACCGCCTCGCCCTCGACCTGCTCCACGCTGGAGCCGCAGACCGGGCAGTGGTCCGGCAGGGTAATCTCGCGGGCGTCTGCGGGGCGCCGCTCGATGACCACGCCGACCACCTCGGGGATCACGTCACCGGCCCGGCGCACGACCACGCTGTCACCGATGCGCACATCCTTGCGCCGCACCTCGTCCATGTTGTGCAAGGTGGCATTGCTGACGGTGACGCCGGAGACAGCGACCGGCTCGAGCCGGGCCACCGGGGTCAGGGCACCGGTACGGCCGACCTGGAACTCGACGTCAAGCAGGCGCGTCAGCTCCTCGCGCGCCGGGAACTTGTGCGCAATGGCCCAGCGCGGGGCCCGCGCAACGTAGCCGAGCGTCTCCTGCCAGTCGCGCCGATCGACCTTGTAGACGACACCGTCGATCTCATAGGGCAGCGCATCGCGCCGCTCACCTATCTCGTGCTGGTAGGCCAGGCAGCCATCCACCCCCTCGACCTGTCGCCACAGCGGATTGACGCGCAGACCGAGCTCGCTCAGCCAGGCCAGCGTCTCACTTTGGCTCGGTGGCAGCACGCCGCCCTCGACCAGGCCGACGCCGTAGCCGAAGAACTCCAGCGGCCTCTGCGCCGCCACCGCCGGATCGAGCTGGCGCAGGCTGCCGGCGGCGGCATTGCGCGGGTTGGCGAAGGTCTTGCCGCCCTGGGCGCGTAATCGGGCGTTGAGCGCCTCGAAGCCAGCGTGCCCCATCACCACCTCCCCGCGCACCTCCAGCCGTGCCGGGGGTGTGCCGGCCAGGCGCAGCGGCACCGTGCGCAGGGTGCGCACGTTGTGGGTCACCGCCTCGCCACGCTCCCCATCCCCTCGGGTCGCGGCGCGCACCAGCACCCCGTCCTCGTAGAGCAGGCTGATCGCCAGCCCGTCGAGCTTCGGCTCGGCCACGTAGGTGATCGACGCGACACCGAGCCGCTCCCGCGCGCGGCGGTCGAAATCGGCCACCTCGGCCTCACTGAAGGCGTTGCCGAGCGAACGCATCGGCACGACGTGCTCGACCTCGACAAAACCGCTGGCCGGCGCACCGGCCACGCGCTGGGTCGGCGAGTCGGCGGTGATCAGCTCGGGGTAACGCGCCTCCAGCGCCACCAGCTCGGCCAGCTGCCGGTCGTACTCGGCGTCCGGCACCAGCGGATCATCAAGCACATAGTAGTGGTGGTCGTAGCGCCGTATCTGCTCACGCAGCTCATCGATACGCTGGCGTACGCTCTCCTGCTCCTCACCCATGCTCAGCGGCGACCCTCGCGGCGGCGGGCGAGTTCGGCGCGCAGGACGTACTCGCCGATGCGGTCGCGCAGGTGGCGCTCGGCCTGAGCGGTGAGCAGGCTGCGGGTCTCGTCGCAGAGCTCGGCACCGAGCTCAACCGCCATGCGCCGACCGGCCTTGACCATCGCCTCGAAGACGTCGCCGGGGCCGACCCGCTGCTCCGGCGCCGGCAGGAAGAGCTGCATGAAGAGGACCAGCCCCGAGGTCTGTACCATATCGATGCTGTCGATCTCGAAGTAGCCCGGCTCGACCATGTTGGCCAGACTGAAGCGGGCCCGTCGATCTCCCGCTGCGTTGGCTGGCTGACCGTGGAAGATCTTCATCTCGCCGTGGCGCAGCCCGGCGGACTGGGCGGCGCTGGCGATGTCGACACCGAGCAGGCGCTCGCCGTTGCGTGCCAACAGGTAGAGTGCGATCACCTGAATCTCATCGTCGTCTGCCGGGCCGGTGGTGCCCAGACTCGGTTCATCATCGACCTCTTCCACCACCATCGACGACGACTGGAGAACCGGCTCGACCTCGGGGGCCTTGGCTTCCTGAGGCGGGGGTTCGGCGGCGGGTGCCGACTCAGGATCGATGCGGCGCGGCGCTACGGGAGCCTCCGGTGCCACAGCGGCAGGACGTGGGGCACTGCTGAGGATACGGACCGGACCGACCACCCCCTCTTCGTCATCCTCCACGGACACGGCACGCTCCGCGCGTCCCTGACGCTCTTCTCGCTCCTCGGCGAGCAGTCCGGACAGGTTGCGCAACTCGCGCTGCAGCAACAGATCGTCCTCCTCGTCCGTGCCACGACGGGCGGCCAGCCCGAGCGGATCGTTACGGTCGACCGGTGCGTCGTCTCGGCTGGCACGGCGGTTCCGGCTCCACAGCCAGATGCCGACCACAATCAGCAGCGCAAGGGTGACAAGTATCCAACGAAAGGCGTCCATGTATCTCTCCTGGGTCCTGTTCAGGACATTCTACTCAAGCCGCCACCCATTCGGCAGCTGCCTCCACGTCGACCGCCACCAGCCGGGAGACGCCCGGTTCGGACATGGTCACCCCCATCAGGTGGTCGGCCAGCTCCATGGTGGTCTTGTTGTGGGTAATAAAGATGAACTGGATCTGCTCCGACATCTCGCGCACCAGCTCGCAGAAGCGGCCGACGTTGGCGTCATCCAGCGGGGCATCGACCTCGTCCAGCATACAGAATGGTGCCGGATTCAGGCGGAAGATGGCAAATACCAGCGCCACCGCAGTCAGCGCCTTCTCGCCACCGGAGAGCAGATGGATGGTGCTGTTGCGCTTACCAGGTGGGCGCGCCATGACGGTGACGCCGGTGTCGAGCAGATCCTCGCCGGTCAGCTCGAGCCACGCCGCACCACCGCCGAAGAGCCGCGGGAAGAGCGCCTGCAGACCGGCATTGACCCGATCGAAGGTCTCGCGAAAGCGGCCACGGGTCTCGCGGTCGATGCGGCGAATCGCCCCCTCCAGTGTCTCCAGCGCCTGATTCAGATCGACATCCTGGGCATCAAGGTAGGCCTTGCGCCGGCTTTGCTCGGCGTACTCGTCGATCGCCGCCAGGTTGATCGCCCCCAGCCGTTCGATCTGCGTGCGCACCCGCTCCAGCCGCGCCCGCCACTGCGGCTCGTCGGCCTCGGCCGGCAGTTCGGCCAGCACCACCTGCGGCACCACACCGGCCGCCTCCAGCTGCTCACGGACAGTGCCTGCACGGACCCGCAGCGCCTCCGCATGCAGTCGCGCCTGCTCCAGCTCACCGCGCTGTGCCTGTACCTGCTGTTCGATCCGGCTGCGCTGCTGTTCCAGCTCGCGCAGTTGCCGATCACTCGCCTCGACCTGCTCTCGCGCCTCGCCCAGACGCTGCTCGACCCGCTGGCGCTGCTCCAGCAGCTCATCCAACTCGTGGCGCAACTGCTGATCCGGCGCCTCACCCTCTTCCAGCAACAGAGCCAACTCCTCGCAGCGCTCGCGCAGCCCGGCCTCCTGCCCGGCCAGCCGATCGAGCGCGCGGCGGATGTTTTCGATGCCGCTGCTGGCCGCCTGCACCCGCAGCGCCAACGCCTCAACCTCGGCCCTGGCCGCCCGCTGCCGGTCGCGCAACTCAACGATCTGGCCACGCCCACGCTCGCGCTCGGCCTCCAGCGCCTCGCGCCGCGTCTGACCGGCGTCCTGTTCGCACTCGGCCTCGGCCAGACGCTCGCGCGCCTCGGCCGCCGTTGTCTCGCCCTGCTGCCAGTGCAGCGCCAGCTCATCCAGTTCGTGCAGCACGGCGCGGCGCCGCTCGGCCACCTGCTCCAGACGCGAACGCAGCGCGCTCTCGCGGGCGCGCTGCTCGGCATCCTCGCGCTCCAGTTCGGCGAGACACCGGCGACCACGTTCAAGCACCTGTTCCGCCTCTTCGACCGCCACGCGCGCCGTCTCGAAGCGGCGCGCCTGCTCGGCCTCCTCGCTCTGCAGCTGGGCCAGAGCGATGTTCAGCTCACGCAGTGCCTGCTCCCGTTGCAGCACCCCGGCACCGGCCTCCTCGGCGCGCGCCACGCGCAGCCAGCCGTGGCCCAGCCAGACCCCGTCCCGGGTCACCAGCGATTCACCCGCACCCAATTGCGGCAGGCGGGCGCGCGCCTCGTCCAGTGTCTCGACGGCGTGGATACCGGTCAGCAGCCCGTCCAGCGACCACGGCGCGCGCACCCACTGAGCCAGACTGCCGGCGTGGTCGACAGCAGCGGCGGCGGTGTCGACCAGGGCCAGACGCCCCTCCTCCAGCGCAGCGGCCCGCTCCAGCCACCCGCCGACCCCGTCCAGGCAGACCGCCTCCAGGGTCGGCCCAAGGACGCACTCGACCGCCGCCTCCCAGCCCGGCTCGACGTCGAGCAGCGTCGCCAGCTGCGGGGCGCCGGCTACCCCCTCGCGCTCCAGCCACGCCGCCACCCCCTCGCCACGACGCAATGCCGCCTGCTGCAGTGCCTCCAGCGAGGCGTGGCGGCCACGTTGCAGCTGCAGCTGCTCACGCAGCTGATCGAGCCGCTCACGCGCATCACGCATCACCTCCCGCGCCTGCGCCAGCTGCTCCGTCGCCGCCGCGTTCGACGCACCCACCGCCTCGATTTCGAGTGCCGCTTCGGCGCGTGCCTCGCCCAATTCAGCCAGGCGCGCATCGTCGTCCCCCGCCACCAGCCGATCACGCTCGGCTTCCAGCCGTTGGCGGCGTTGCTCGAGCTGCGCCTGCTCCTGCACCCAGCGCGCCAGCGCGGCCCGCTCCAGCTCCACGGTTCGCGTGTGCCGCCCGTGCTCGGCCTGAAACGCCTCCCACTCGCGTTGCCACCCGTGCAGCTGCTCCTCGGCCTCATGCAGCTGCTGCGCGGCTTCGGCCTCGTCTTGGCGGGCGACTTCAAGCTGAGGGCGATCTTCGGCCAGCGCCGCCTCGAGGGTGGCCTGCTTGTCGCGATCCTCGGCCAAGTGGCGATGCAGCTCGTCCAGTTGACGCCGAGCCTCGGCATGCTCCCGCTCACGCTGGCGCCGCTGCTCGCTGTGGTGCTGGATCGACTGCTCCAGCCTGGCGATATCGGCACCGACGGCATAGAACTGCCCCTGGACCGAGCTGAAATGATCGGCCGCGACGACCTGCGCCTCGCGCCCTGCCTCCAGCGCCGCCTCGGTGTGCCGCTGCTCGGCCATGCGCGCCTCGAGCGCCGTCTCCTGCTCGGCCTGTCCTCGCGCGTGCGCCGCGTGCGTCTGCTCCAGTTCACGCAGACGCAGCACCAGCAGCTGTGCCTCGAGCCGCCGCTCCTCCTCCTTCAACTCGCGGTAGCGTTCGGCCGTCTTCGCCTGGCGCTGCAGGTGGACCAGCTGGCGCTCGACCTCCTCGCGCAGGTCGGTGAGCCGTTCGAGGTTTTCGCGGGTATGGCGGATGCGGTTCTCGGTCTCGCGCCGGCGCTCCTTGTACTTGGAGATGCCGGCGGCCTCTTCCAGAAAGACGCGCAGCTCCTCGGGCCGCGCCTCAATCAGCCGTGAGATGGTGCCCTGCTCGATAATGGCGTAACTGCGTGGACCGAGGCCGGTACCGAGAAAGAGGTCGGTGATGTCGCGGCGACGGCAGCGACTGCCGTTGAGTGCGTAGATCGACTGGCCATCGCGGTTGAGCTGGCGTCGCACCGAGATCTCGCCGTACTGGGCATATTGGCCCCCGGCTCGCCCCTCACTGTTATCGAAGATCAGTTCGATCGAGGCCTGGCCGACCGGCTTGCGGGCGCTGGAGCCGTTGAAGATGACGTCGGTCATCGCGTCGCCACGCAGGTTGCGCGCCGAGCTCTCGCCCATGACCCAGCGCACGGCGTCGATCACGTTCGACTTGCCGCAGCCGTTCGGCCCGACAATACCGACCCGCTGGCTCGCCAGCGTCACGGTGGTGGGATCGACGAACGACTTGAAACCGGCGAGTTTGATTCGGCTCAGGCGCATGCGGGAGAGACCGGGAAGGATTTGCGATAGAATAACAGAATTTCCGCGCCACCCGCGCCTGCCCAATGAGCTGAACGACCATGGCTACCCAACCGAGCAAGACCCTAGAGAGCTTCCCCAATCCGGCCCCGGAACGGGACTACACGATCCACATCGAGATACCGGAGTTCACCTGCCTCTGCCCGAAGACCGGTCAGCCCGATTTTGCCACCCTCTACCTCGACTACGTGCCCGAAGCGCACTGCGTCGAGCTCAAGGCGCTCAAGCTCTATATCTGGTCGTTCCGCGAGGAGGGTGCCTTCCACGAGGCGATCACCAACCGCATCGCCAACGAGCTGGTCGCCGCACTGCAGCCGCGCTTCCTGCGCCTGCGCGCCCGTTTCAATGTGCGCGGCGGCATCTACACCACGGTCACCGCCGAACACCGCGCCGACGGCTGGACGCCGCCAACCGCCGTCACTCTGCCGTAGCCTTGTCAGTCGGGTGCAGGTGCCAGCGAGAGAGCACCGGGTTGCCCGACACGCTGCAGCCCAGCTGGCGCAGCCAGTCGGCCACGGCGCGGTTGGAGTTGTAGCGCAGGCTGTAGTCGACCGGGTGCGGCACGAACTCGAGGTCGAAGTCGGCGTTGTAGAGCGGTGCCGTCGGGGCAGCGGCAAAGAGGGTGTCGAGCTCGAGCTGCAACCGGTCGACCGCCTCCGCCTCGGCGTCGAAGCGGTGCAGCTGCTCGATACCGACCCGCAACTGGCGCCGCAGCGCCGCCTCCTGCGCCGGGCCGGGCAGCCGGCGCCGACCGAGCGCCGCCGGCGTCTCCACCAGCAGCGCCGCTACCGCACGAGCAGCGCCGGTGCGCCGCTCAGCGTACCAGCCCCACTCACCGTAGGAGTAGCGCACCAGAGCGCCCTCGGCGGTCTCCAGTGCCAGCGAGGCGTGGCGACCGTGGTCGAGCAGAAAGACCGCACGCGGCTGTTCAGGCGGCGGCGGTGGCACCACCACCGTGGTCGAGCAACCACCCAGGACCAGCGCCGAGAGTAGCAGCCAGAGCGTGCGCATGCGCGCCCTCCCTATTATCCCGGCGCAGAGACCCCGTCACGCAGCAGCGTGGTGAACTCGTCGGCCGGCAGCGGACGGCTGTAGTAGAAGCCCTGCACCAGCTCGCAGCCGTGGTCGCGCAGGAAGTCGATGTGCTCCTTCAGCTCGGCCCCCTCGGCCACCACCTCGAGGTTGAGGCCGTGGGAGAGGCCGATGATGGCGCGCGCGATCTCGGCGGTGTGCGGGTTGGTCTGCACGTCACGGATGAAGGCGCGGTCGATCTTCAGTGTGGTGATCGGAAAGCGCGACAGGTAGCTCAGGCTCGAGTAGCCGGTGCCGAAGTCGTCGATGGAGAGGGAGACGCCGACCGCGCGCAGCGCCTCCATGCGCGCGACCATGGCGTCGATGTCGCCGATCAGCATGCTCTCGGTGATCTCCAGCTCGAGCCACTGCGGCTCAAGCCCGGTGGCCTGGAGCACCGCCTCAACCGAGGCGACGAAGTCGCGGTGGCGAAACTGGCGCGCCGAGACGTTGACCGAGGCGCGCACCGGCGCCAGCCCGTCAACCTGCCACTGCCGGTTCTGGCGACAGGTCTCCTCCAGCACCCAGTGGCCGATCTGCTCGATCAACCCGCTCTCCTCGGCGACCGGGATGAACTCGCCGGGCGAGATCATCCCCTTGTCCGGGTCGATCCAGCGCACCAGCGCCTCGAAGCCGCCGACCCGGCCGCTGCCGACCTCG
>SKWO01000085.1 GCA_007128895.1 Gammaproteobacteria bacterium | reverse complement strand
TGGAGAAAGAATCATGCAGATGGATGCCGTCGTCATTGCCTCGATCGGGGTGGTCGTTGGTTCGGTGATCGTGTTTGGCTTTCTGATCTACAAGATGATCAAGCTGATGAACACCACCAAGTCTGAAGACTGACGGTCCAGCAAGGGCCGTTTGCGAGGGGGGCCATTCGGCCCCCCTTCTCATTTGGGCTGCCGTGGCAGCGCGGGACCATTCGGCGTAGAATGAAAAGCCGATACAGGCCACACGAACCACCATGTCCACGCCAGCACGCATCCGCGAAATTCCCTATAACTACACCTCCTTCTCCGATCGTGAGATTGTCATTCGCTTTCTGGGCGAGGAGATGTGGCAGCTGCTCGAGCAGCTGCGGGGAGAACGGGTCACGGGGCGCTCGGCCCGCATGCTCTTTGAAGTGCTGGGTGACATGTGGGTGGTAAGCCGTAATCCCTTTATCCAGGACGATCTGCTGGCCAATCCGAAGCGCTGGGAGTCCCTTGCTCATGCACTGCACCACCGGATCGACCAGGTGGCAGAGCGGGCCGAAAACAATGACTTGGCACTGCGGTTGGTGGAAGCGGCGCGCTACGCGGTCAGGCAGTTCGAACAGTGGTTTCCTCGTCAGCGCACACTGCGCGAAACTGTACGGACGCGGCTCTCGGGATTGACCCGTAAGGACAACATCGACTTCTCCGGTACTGCGCGGGTGGCCCACGTCACCGATGCCTCGGACTGGCGTGTCGAGTACCCACTGGTGGTCGTAACGCCGGATAGCGAGGCCGAGGTCGGCGCGCTGGTCAATGGCTGCATCGAATTGGGTCTGCCGGTGATTCCACGTGGGGGTGGCACCGGCTATACCGGTGGTGCCGTGCCGCTGGTCGAGAACTGCGTGGTCATTAATACCGAGAAGCTGGATCACCTCTCTGCGGTCGAGGCGCTGGTGCCGGCAGGACTGGAACAGCCGATACCCACCATTCGGGTGGGGGCGGGTGTGGTGACGCGACGGGTCTCCGATGTCGCTCAGCAGCATGGTCTGGTCTTTGCCGTCGACCCCACCTCGCAGGAGGCGTCGTGCATTGGTGGCAACATTGCCATGAACGCCGGCGGCAAGAAGGCCGTCCTCTGGGGCACGACGCTGGACAACCTGCTCTGGTGGCGGCTGGTGACCCCGGAAGGCGACTGGCTGGAAGTGGAGCGCTATGCACATAACCTGGGCAAGATTCACGAGGTCGACGAAGCACGCTTTCGCCTGCAGCGCTTCTACAGCGACGGTATCACCCCAAAGGGGGAGGTCGAGTGGCTGAGCATTCCGGGTCATGCGTTGCGCAAGCATGGGCTCGGCAAGGATGTGACCAACAAGTTCCTCGGTGGGTTGCCGATTGTGCAGAAAGAGGGGTGTGACGGGATCGTCGTGGCCGCCCGCTTCGTGCTGCACCGGATGCCGTCGGTGATACGCACCGTCTGCCTGGAGTTCTTCGGCGCCGACATGCGCCGCGCCGTGCCAGCGATCGTTGAGACCAAGCGGCTGGTGGACACGGCGGAAGGGGTCGTGCTGGCCGGCATGGAGCATCTCGACGAGCGTTATGTACGCGCGGTGGGTTACACCACCAAGGCGGCGCGGGCAGAGCTACCCAAGATGGTGTTGCTGGCGGATATCGCGGGTGAAGAGGCCGCACGGGTTGATGCCGTGGCCGAGCAGATCGTGCAGGCCAGCCGCGAGCGGGACGGGGAGGGGTTCATTGCCAGTAGCCCGGAGGCACGGCAGCGCTTCTGGAGCGAGCGGGCCCGTACGGCGGCGATTGCGGCCCATACCAATGCCTTCAAGATCAACGAGGATGTGGTTATCCCGCTCGACCGGCTCGGCGATTATGCACTCGGTATCGAACGGATCAACATCGAGCAGTCGATTGGCAACAAGCTGGCCATGATCGATGCGACCGAAGCCTTTTTGCAGGCCGGCAAGTTCCCTCGACCGGCAGGGCATATCGAGAGTGTCGAAGGCGACGCGATTCTGGCATCCAAGCTGCGTGCTGCCTGCAACCATCTGATGGGGGTGCGCGAGCGGTGGCGTGAGCTGCTGGAGTATATGGATGAAGAGGCCAGTGGCTTTCCTGCTCTGTTGCCCGAGGCAATGCTTGGCAATGTGGCTTCAGGCGCCACGCTTTTCGACCTGGTCCAGCGCCGTGAATTGCGTATCTCGTGGCGGGTGGAGGTCGAGCAGGTGCTTAAGGAGGTCTTCGCCGGGCGGGAGTTTGCCGCGCTGCGTGAAGCACTGGACCAGATCCACGCCCGACTGCGCGCTTCGCGACTCTTCGTTGCTACCCACATGCATGCCGGCGATGGCAATGTGCACACCAATATCCCGGTCCACTCGAACGACTACGCCATGTTGCACGAAGCCGAGCGGGTGGTCGACCGGATCATGGCGCTGGCCTGTGAGCTGGGTGGGGTCATATCGGGGGAACACGGCATCGGCCTGACCAAGATGGCCTACCTGGAGCCGCAAGTGGTCGAGGCCTTTGCTGACTACAAGCAGCGAGTCGACCCACATCAGCGCTTCAACCCCGGCAAGCTGATGGCCGGCAGTGGCCTGGGTAACGCCTATACCCCATCGCTGCGTCTGGTCGAGCAGGAGGCGTTGATTCTGGAAGCCACCGACCTCGGTGGTTTGAATGAGATGATCAAGGACTGCCTGCGCTGCGGTAAGTGCAAGTCTGTCTGCAATACCCACGTGCCACGGGCCAACCTGCTCTACTCGCCTCGCAACAAGATCCTGGCGGCAGGGTTGATCATCGAGGCGGTGCTTTACGAAGAGCAGACGCGGCGTGGGATCTCGCTGCGCCATTTCGCCGAGATGGACGATCTGGCCGACCACTGCACGGTCTGCCATAAGTGCCTGACTCCGTGTCCGGTCGATATCGACTTCGGTGAGGTGACCGCGAAGATGCGCAATATCCTACGCCAGATGGGCCACAAACGGGTGGCGCCAGGAACCCGGCTAGCGATGGCTTTTCTCAATGCGACTCGACCGAGGTCCGTCACTTGGCTGCGTACGGCTGTGGTGGGTGTCGGCTATCCGGCACAGCGTCTGGGCCACAAGGTCGCGCGAACGTTCCAACCTGCCGGTGAAGCGACACGCCCGCAGGCGACCGTCGGGCGACCCGGCCTGACGGCGCAGGTCAGTGGCCTGCTGGAGCGGCCATTGCCGGGCGACGCGATGGGCGAGACCCTGCGCCGGCGTCTGGAGATTGAAGACCCGGAGCGGGTGCCGATCCTGTGCGATCCGGCACGGGCAGACGGGGCTGAAAGCCTCTTCTACTTCCCCGGCTGTGGTTCCGAACGCCTTTTCGGCCAGATCGGTCTGGCTACGCTGGCCATGCTGTGGGATGTCGGAGCTCGCACCGTGTTGCCACCCGGTTATCTATGCTGCGGCTATCCGCAGAGTGCCGGCGGTGATGCGCCGCTGGGTCGGCGCATCTCGGTTGACAATCAGGTCCTCTTCCATCGGGTGGCCAATACCCTCAACTATCTGGATATCAAGACGGTGATCGTCTCCTGTGGTACCTGTATCGATCAGCTGGAGAAGTACCGCTTCGAGGAGATCTTCCCCGGATGTCGTCTGCTCGATATCCATGAGTACCTGATGGAGCAGGGTGTCACGCTGGAAGGGAATGGGGTGAGCTATCTTTACCACGACCCGTGTCACACACCGATGAAGCAGCATGCGCCGCTGAAGGTGGCCGAGCGGTTGCTTGGCGCGTCGGCCGTGGCAACGGACCGCTGCTGTGGCGAGGCAGGCACCTTTGCCGTCTCACGGCCGGATATCGCCCGACAGGTGCGCTACCGCAAGCTGGCCTCACTCGAGGCGGCCATCGAGGCAACGCCCGACGAAGGCGGTGAGCGCCGCTTGTTGACGGCGTGCCCTTCCTGTCGTCAGGGGTTGGCTCGCTACACCGGCGAGACCGGGCTGGCGCCGCGCTACATTGTCGAAGAGCTGGCCGAGCGCCGACTGGGCCCCGACTGGGCCGAGCGCTTCATCGAGCAGGTGCGTGCCGGCGGCATCGAGCAGGTGCTGCTGTGAGGCATCGGTATACGGAGGCTCAGCCTTACGTGACGCGTGATGGTTCGATGATTCGTGAGCTGATGCACCCGGCCGTGCACGGTAACCGCCAGCAGAGCCTGGCCGAGGCGCAGGTGCCGCCAGGGGGCGAGACCCTTCGCCATCGCCACCTCGCCAGTGAGGAGCTATACCACTTCACCGCAGGGGCGGGCGAGATGGAACTGGATGGTGTCTGGTTCGATGTGGCTGCCGGCGATACGGTGGCGATTCCCCCGGGCAGTGATCATCGGCTGCGCAATACCGGGGCGACAACCCTGACGCTGCTCTGCTGCTGCGCGCCGCCGTACCGGCACGAGGATACCGAACTGAGATGAGCCGCAAAAGCCCACGTCCGCCGCGCATCCAGCGCACCCGAGAACCGGCCGATGGTCTGGTGGCTGTCGGTCTGGCGCGTCGTCTGGCGGCGATCTTCTATGACGCGCTGCTGCTCTTCAGCACGGTCTTCGTCGCCGCCCTGATTGCCGTCGTGATCCACGGCGGCGCCATCCCTGGCGGTCTGGCCAACCCCTTCTTTTCCAGCTACCTCTTCATCATCACCGCGCTCTACTTCTGCTGGCCATGGGTCCGCAGCGGCCAGACCCTGGGGATGAAGACGTGGAAGATTCGACTGGTGACCCTCGATGGCCACCCGGTCGGCTGGTGGCATGCGCTACTGCGCTTTCTCAGCAGCTGGGTCTCCTGGGCCGCTGCCGGCGGCGGCTTCTGGTGGCAGCTGGTCGATCGTCACGGGCTGACCTGGCACGACCGGTTCTCGCTCAGCGTGGTGATCGACGAGCGCCACTCGGCACCCTCAGCGTATCCGTCGCATCAGCAGCAGGGCGACGCCGAGCAGTAGCAGGGTCGGCAGCGTCGCCGCGACCACCGGGGCGACGTCAAAGACCAGCCCGCCGCGCGCCATAATCTGGTTGGCCAGGTAGAAACCGATGCCGATCAGGGAGCCGATCAGGATGCGCTGTCCGATGCTGCCCGAACGCAGCGAGCCGAAGACGAAGGGGACCGCCAGCAGCACCATAACCGCCGTGGTCAGCGGTACGGTCAGCTTGGTCCAGAAGGCGAGCTGGTAGCGGGCGGCATCCAGGTTGTTGCTCTGCAGGTAGCCGATATACTCACTTAGCTCCCAGAGCGCCAGTGTCTCCGGTCGTGAGGTGACGATGCGGACCATCCCCGGAGCCAGAGGCGAGATCCAGGTCAGGTTGTCCCGGACCTCGTACTTAATGGCGTCAATACCGTCATGGTGGATCAGACGCGCATCCTGCAACTGCCAGTGGCCATCCTCGTGACGGCCTGACAGCGCCTGGACCGTGCGGCTCAGGGTTAGCCCGTCGTACTCGAACAGCTGGATGCCGGTCAGGCGCCCGTCTGCGTCGATACGTCTTACGTGGACGAAGGTCTCTCCATCGCGAACCCAGAGCCCGTCACGTCCGATCGAGGCGGTGCGCTCAAGGGCGTCCAGCCGTTGCTCCTGTGCATACCGTTCGGCCGGAGGGGCAATGAATTCGCCGATGCCCATTGCGGCGACGGCCAGCAGGAGTCCGGCTAACATGGCAGCGGCTAGGATGCGAGCCGGCGAGATGCCGGCGGCGCGCATGACGGTCAACTCACTGCCTGAGGCCAGTGTGCCCAAGCCAATCAAGGTACCTAGCAGGGCCGCCATGGGGAAGAGTTCGTAGATGCGCATCGGAGCAGTGAGTGCGGTATAGCTCAGCGCGTCGATGATGCCGTAATTGCCGCGCCCGATACTACCGATCTCGTCTGTAAAGGTAATGAAGCTGTACAAGGCGAGCAGGAGCATCAGGACGGTGAGGGTTCCCATGGCGACAGCCAAGCCGATATAGCGGGTCAGAATGGCCATTATGGGTTTCCGGCTCTCAGGCGCAGGCGCCCGGCGTGTTGGAGAATCAAAAGCGTGGTCAGCAGCAGCATGCCTAGATGGATCCAGCCAATGCCGGGGTAGGGGCTAATCTTGTCGTTCTCGACCCAGCTTTTGCCCAGCCCGATCAGGTTGCTGTAGACGAGGTAGATGACCAAAGCAATGAAGAGACCGGCGTACCGCCCTTGGCGAGGAGAGGTTCGCGCCAACGGAACGGCGGTGAGCGGCAAGAGAACGGCGGCTATGACAATGGAAAGCCGCCACTGCAATTCACCCATCTCACTGAGCCCACCGCCTAGCAGTTCCGATGTGGGCATAGCGATGGTGCGTGGGGTACCCGGCGTGAAGCTGGGTAGGCCCAGTCGGGCCAGGTAGCGATCGAAACGGATGATCTGATAGGTGGCACCCTCCTCGCCGATATGGTGACGATGGCCGTTGAGCAGCTCAATATAGCGTTCACCGGTAGTATGATCGGTCCACTGCTGCCCGGCCTCGGCCATGATCGTGAAACGGCCCTGCTCATCTCGACCGTGGATGAAGATACGCGATAGTTGTCCGCTGTTGGCGTCGCGGGATTCGACATAGACCACATCGTCACTGTTGGGTACAGAAGTGAAGCGACCGGGGATGATGGACGAGGTGTCTGCGTATGCCCGTGCCTCCTCGTTGATGACGCTGAACTGTTGCTTGGCCCAAGGGGACAGCCAGAGCGAAAAGTAGAGATTAAGCGGCAGCAGCAGGGCGACCAGCAGGGCGACGGCACGCACGATGCGCTGGGGGCCGATGCCGCTGGCGGCCAGGGCTGCCATCTCGCTGTCGCGCCAGAGTCGGCCCAGGGCGAGCAGAACACCGAGATAGAGCGAGAGCGGTACGGTGAAGACGAGGTTCTCCGCCCCTTGCAGCAGCAGCAGGGTGAACAGCGTATCACGGGCAAAGTCGCCGCTGGCAATCTGCGCCAGGATGCGAAACAGACTGCCGCTGAAGAAGACCAGGGTCAGGATCAGCAGCACGCCGAGGAAGCTCAGGACGATCTCGCGCATCAGATAGCGCTCGATGATGGGCAAGGGGCAGCTCCCGAGGTGGAAAAGGTGGCCCGATTATCGCAAACTATTGCCCCATTGAGAAATCGTCTGACAGGGCAGAGACTGCATGAAATACACACTCACGACAGACGCGCCGGAGGCGGCGCGCGTCGACTGCTTGGTGGTCGGCGTCTTCGAGAAGGGCACCCTCTCACCGGCCGCGCAGCAGCTCGATGAGGTCAGCGCGGGCGCCGTCAGCGCCCTGTTCAAGGCCGGCGATCTGACCGGCAAGGCCGGTCAGTGGCGGATGCAGTACGGTATGCCCGGGGTGGCCAGTGCGCGGGTGTTGCTGGTCGGCTGCGGTCCACAGGCGGCGTTCGACGAGCGTCGCTATCGCCAGATGGTCACCACGGCGCTCGGTGTGTTGGCCGATGCGCCGGTCAAGACGGCGCTGCTGTGCATCGCCGGTCTGGTGCCGACGACGCGGGATACGGCGTGGTCGGTGCGCGAGGCGGTGGTGGCGGCCTCGGCCTCGCTGTACCGCTTTGACCAGACCCTGAGTGAGAAGGCGCCGCGACCGGCACTGAAGCGGCTTGCCTTGCAGGCGTCAGACGAGAAGGCGGACGCGCTGAACGAGGCGCTCGAGGCAGGGGTGGCGATCGCCGACGGTACGGCGCTGGCGCGCGATCTGGCCAACCTGCCGGGCAATATCTGCACCCCGACCTATCTGGCCGAACAGGCCCAGGCCATGGCCAAGGGGGGCAAGGGGCTCAAGGCGACCGTGCTGGAGCAGGAGGCGATGGCCAAGCTGGGCATGGGTGCGCTGCTCTCGGTGGCACGCGGCAGCCGCCAGCCGCCCAAGCTGATTGCGCTCGAGTACAGCGGCGGCAAGAAGCGACAGAAGCCGATCGTGCTGGTCGGCAAGGGGCTGACCTTCGACTCCGGCGGCGTCTCGATCAAGCCGGCCGCGCAGATGGACGAGATGAAGTACGACATGTGTGGCGGTGCCGCCGTGCTCGGCGCACTGCAGGCGGTGGCGGCGTTGAAGCTGCCGCTCAATGTGGTCGCTGTGGTGCCGGCGTCGGAGAACATGCCTGACGGTGACGCCAACAAGCCGGGGGACGTGGTCACCAGTCTGTCCGGCCTGACGATTGAGGTGCTCAACACCGACGCCGAGGGGCGGCTGATCCTGTGTGATGCACTGACCTGGGCCGAGCGCACCTACAAGCCGGAGCTGGTGGTCGATGTGGCCACCCTGACCGGTGCTTGCGTCATTGCCCTCGGCAAGCACGCCGCCGGCCTGCTTGGCAACGATCAGCCGCTGGTCGATGCGCTGCTGGCAGCTGGCGAGGAGAGCGGTGATCGGGCCTGGCAGTTGCCGCTGTGGGAGGCCTACGAAGAGCAGCTCAAGAGCAACTTTGCCGATCTGGCCAACGTGGGTGGCCGTGAGGCCGGTACCGTGACCGCGGCACTCTTTCTGGCCCGCTTCATGAAAAAGCAGCGCTGGGCCCACCTCGATATCGCCGGTGTCGCCTGGGAGGGCGGGGCGAAGAAGGGGGCGACCGGACGACCGGTAGCGCTGCTGACTCAGTTCCTGATCGACCGGGCGCGGCATGGCTGAGCCGTGCGCCCAGCGCGTCGACTTCTATGTGCTGGGTGAACGGCCGGTCGACCCGGTGCTTTGCCGGTTGACCGAGAAGGCGTGGCGTGCCGGCCATACCGTTTTTATTCTGGCGCAATCGGAGCGCCACGCGCACCATCTCGACAGCCTGCTCTGGAGTTGGCGCCAGGAGAGCTTTCTGCCGCATGAGCTGGACGGCCCGGATGCCGAGTCGCCGGTACGTATCGGCTGGGCCAGCGAGCCGCACGAGGCCACCCAGGTGCTGATCAACCTGACCTCGGAGGCGCCGCCCTTCCATGCCCGCTTCGAACGGGTCGCCGAGCTGGTGGCCGGTGACGAGGCGCAGCGTGCACTGGCACGCGAGCGGTATCGCTACTACCGCGACAGCGGCTGTGATGTTCACTCCCACGACCTGCAGGGGGCGCCGTGATGAACGAGCCACGCGATCACGACCGGATCCCGGTTCTGAACGACATCATTCTCGAGGACGCGGAGGTGCCGGAGCCGCACCTGGCCGATTTCGGGCATCTGTTGGCCGAGGAGGAGGCCGCCGTCGACGAGGCATCTGACGCCGTGTCGACACCGGCCGATGCCGTCGGTGACTATCAGATCAGCGTCGAGAGCCTGGCTGCTCTGCAGGACGTTCCGGATGAGGCGCCTGAACTGGATGCTGGTACGTCGAGCGAGGCAGCGCCGGCTGAGGCGTTGCCAGCAGATGAGACACCCCCGCCGGCGACCGAGGAGGCGGCCGATGACGAGCAGGAGAAGCGGCTTCAGGCGTTCATCGAGGCGCGGTTGGACCACCATCTGGGCGCGCTGCGCGAAACGTTGCGTGCTGAACTCCTCGCCGAATTCGGCAAGGCCCCGAACGACTACCACTGAACCGAGCCCAAGAGACCATGGACAAGAGTTACGATCCCGGATCGATCGAACAGCGCTGGTATGCCCGCTGGGAAGAGGGCGGCCACTTTGCCCCGAGCGGCGAAGGCGCCCCCTACTGCATCATGATCCCGCCGCCGAATGTGACCGGCAGCCTGCACATGGGCCACGCCTTCCAGGACACGATCATGGACGCGCTGATCCGCTACCACCGGATGCAGGGGCACGACACCCTGTGGCAGCCGGGCACCGACCACGCCGGCATTGCCACCCAGATGGTGGTCGAGCGTCAGCTCGCCGCCGAGGGCAAGAGCCGCCACGACCTCGGGCGTGATGCCTTCCTGGACAAGGTCTGGCAGTGGAAGGGCGAATCGGGCGGCACCATCACCCGCCAGCTGCGCCGCATGGGCGCCTCGCCCGACTGGTCGCGCGAGCGCTTCACCATGGACGACGGCCTCTCCGAGGCAGTTACCGAGGTCTTCGTCCGCCTCTTCGAGGAGGGGCTGATCTACCGCGGCAAGCGGCTGGTCAACTGGGACCCGGTGCTGCACACCGCTGTCTCCGACCTCGAGGTGGTCAGCGAGGAGGAGCACGGCTACCTGTGGCACTTCCGCTATCCGCTCACGGACGGCTCCGGCCACCTCACCGTTGCCACCACCCGCCCGGAGACGATGCTCGGCGACACCGCCGTCGCCGTCCACCCGGAGGACGAGCGCTACCGCCACCTGATCGGCCGGACGATCACCCTGCCGCTGGTCGGGCGCGAGATCCCGATCATCGGCGACGACTACGTCGACCCCGAGTTCGGCTCCGGCTGCGTCAAGATCACCCCGGCGCACGACTTCAACGACTACGCCGTCGGTCAGCGCCACGGCCTGCCACTGATCAACATCTTCACCATCGATGCCCGCATCAACGATGAGGCGCCCGCGACCTACCGCGGTCTCGACCGCTACGAGGCGCGCGACCGTGTCGTCCACGACCTGCGCGAACTCGGCCTGCTCGAGCAGGTCGTCGACCACAAGCTGATGGTGCCGCGCGGCGACCGCTCGCACTCGGTCATCGAGCCCTTCCTCACCGATCAGTGGTACGTCAAGGTGGCGCCGCTCGCCGCCGAGGCGATCCGCGTCGTCGAAGACGGCCACGTGCGCTTCGTGCCGGACAACTGGAAGAACACCTACTTCGACTGGATGCACCGCATCGAGGACTGGTGCATCAGCCGCCAGATCTGGTGGGGCCACCGCATCCCGGCGTGGTACGACGAGGCCGGTACGGTCTATGTCGGCAAGGACGAGGCGGCGGTGCGCGCCAAACACGGCCTCGGCCCCGAGGTCGTGCTGAGCCAGGACGAGGACGTCCTCGACACCTGGTTCTCCTCGGCGCTGTGGCCCTTCTCCACCCTCGGCTGGCCGCAGCAGACCCCGGAGCTTGAGCGCTACTATCCGACCAGCGTGCTGGTCACCGGCTTCGACATCATCTTCTTCTGGGTCGCGCGGATGATCATGATGGGGATGAAGTTCATCGGCGATGTGCCGTTCCGCGAGGTCTACGTCACCGGCCTGATCCGCGACGCCCACGGCCAGAAGATGTCGAAGTCCAAGGGCAACGTCCTCGACCCGATCGACCTGATCGACGGCATCGACCTTGACGCCCTGCTGGCCAAACGCACCAGTGGCCTGATGCAGCCGGAGATGGCGAAGAAGATCGACAAGGCGACCCGCGCCGAGTTTCCTGACGGCATCACCGGGGTCGGCACCGATGCGCTGCGCTTCACCCTCGCCGCACTCGCCTCGACCGGCCGCGACATCAACTTCGACATGGGCCGCGCCCAGGGCTACCGCAACTTCTGCAACAAGCTATGGAACGCCGCGCGCTATGTGTTGATGAACACCGAGGGCCACGACTGCGGCCAGCACGGCGGTGAGGTCGAGCGGACCGCCGCTGACCGCTGGATCCTCTCTCACTACCACCGCACCGTCGCCAGCGTGCGCGGCCACCTCGACCACTACCGCTTCGATCTGGCCGCGCAGGCGCTCTACGACTTCACCTGGAACGAGTACTGCGACTGGTATCTGGAACTCTCCAAGCCGGTCCTGACCGGTGACAGCCCGGCCGCACTGCAGCGCGGTACACGGCAGACCCTGGTCACGGTGCTCGAGGGGCTGCTGCGCCTGACCCACCCGATCATGCCGTTCATCACCGAGGAGATCTGGCAGCGGGTCGCTCCGCTGGCCGGGGTTGACGGCGAGACGATCATGCGTCGCCCCTATCCGGTCGCCGATCCCGCCTGCGACGACCCCGCGGCCGAGGCCGAGATGAAGTGGCTGATGCAGTTGCTGCTCGGGGTGCGCCGTATCCGCGGCGAGATGAATATCTCGCCGGGCAAGCCGCTGCCGCTGTTGCTGCAGGGCGGCGGGGAGGATGATCGCCGCTGGCAGCAAGCCCATATGGCCTATCTGCGCTTCATCGGCCGCATCGAGTCGGTCGAATGGCTGGCCGACGAGGCCGAGCCGCCGCAGTCGGCGATCGCCCTGGTCGGCGAGCTGAAGGTGCTGATCCCGATGGCCGGGCTGATCGACAAGGAGGCCGAACTGGCCCGCCTGGCCAAGGAGCTGGAGAAGCTGCGCAAGGAGCTGGCGCGCGGCGAGGCCAAGCTTGGTAACGCCAGCTTTGTCGAAAAGGCGCCGATCGAGGTGGTCCATCAGGAGCGCGAGCGGGTTGCCGAACAGCGTGCCGCCCTCGACCGCCTGGTCGAGCAGGTCGAGCGCATTCGTACCTTGTGATGGAGCGGTTGCGGCGTCTCATCCTGCCGGCATGGGACCGCTTCGGTGTGGTCCCTTTCGGCCTCTTCTGTGCACTGCTCTTCACGGCGCTGCCGCGTCTCGATATCGCCATCACCCGCACGTTCTGGCGTGATGGTACGTTCCATCTGGGTGACTTGGGTTGGGTGCGTCTGCTCTACGACTACGGGCCGTGGCCGGCGCTGATCGTCGGTCTGGGCGCCTTTCTGCTCTGGCTGGCGGCGATGGTGGCGCGTCGCGAACGGCTGCTGGGGGTGCGGCGCCGGGTCGCCGGCTATCTGATCCTGGTACTGCTGTTTGGCCCCGGCCTGGTGGTCAACACCCTGTTCAAGGACAACTTCGGGCGCGCCCGCCCCGTGCAGGTGCAGGAGTTCGCCGGCGAGCGCATCTACACGCCACCGCTGCGCATCACGGATCAGTGCGAGCGCAATTGCTCCTTCACTAGCGGCCACGCCGCCGCCGGCTACTACTTCGTCGCCTTCTCCTTCGTACTGGCCGGCTCGGCCGCGACGGCAGCGTTCTGGGGCGGCTTCGCCTTCGGCTCGCTGGTCGGCCTTGGGCGGGTGCTGCAGGGGGGGCACTTCGCCAGCGACGTGCTCTTCTCCTTCGTGGCCGTCTATCTGACCAGTGCGCTGCTCTACTACCTGCTCTTCAGTCCGCGGGCCGGGCCCATGGCGCTGACGCGCTGGCTGCGCCGCGAGGACGAGTCACCGCGCTGGCCGTGTCGCAGTGGGCGGGAGCTCTGCCTGATGACGTGGTTGCCGCCGGCGGTGGTGGCCACGGCGGCGCTGGTCATCTGGGCAAGCGGCACCAATCAGGCGCTCTTCCTCGAGCTCAATGCGCTGCTCAACCGGGTTGGCAGTGACGCCTTCTGGGCCAATGTGACAGTGCTGGGCGACGCACTGGTCGCCTTTGCCGTGGCACTGCTCTTTGTCGGGCGCCATCCGCGCCTGGCCTGGTCGCTCATGATCGCGGCGCTGATCGCCACGCTCTGGGTGCATGGCCTGAAGGAGTGGATCGGCCTGGCACGGCCGCCGGCGGTGCTTGACCCGGCGCTCTATCACGGGATCGGGCCACAGTACCGGGGGCGCTCCTTCCCCTCCGGGCACACGGCGACGATCGTGGTGCTGCTGGGGGTGATCGCCTTTTATCTGCGGGATCGGCGCTGGCTCTGGCTGCTCTTGCCGGGAGCGGTCGTGGTCGCCCTGTCGCGGGTCGCCGTCGGTGTCCACTGGCCGCTCGATCTGCTCTTCTCGATGGCGCTCGGCTGGTTGACGGCCGCCGCGGCGGTCCAGCTGGCGGTACGCTGGCCCGGCGGCGAGCGGTGGGTGGTCCAGCGCGGGTTGGCGCTGCTCTTTCTGCTCTGCGCACTGGCCCTGCCGTGGGTCGATCTCGGCTACCCCGAGGCGCGACCACTGCAGGCCGCCATTGCCGTGGTGGTCATCGTGCTTGCCCTGCCCACGCTGGGTCGACTCCTGCGCCGAGCACCAGCAGCGCGTCACTGAAGGCGCTGCACCAGCGCGTAGCCGCGCTCCTCGAAGAGGATTCGATAGCTGCCGTCCTGCCGTTCCAGCCCGGTGGTACGGGTGAAGGCGAGTTCGCCGACCTCGGGCCGCCGCTGCGGGGTCAGCCGGTTCAGGTAGACGCTGAAGCTCGGGTTGTGAGTGCGCCAGACGGTGATCGTGACGTCGTCATGCTGGGCGGCGACCGCCGCTGCGTTGACCACCGGTTGTTGCATGATGCGGCCGAGGGTTGGCATCAACTGCAGCGAAAGGGCCAACGCGCAAAGGATGGCCACGCCGCTCAGTGCGTGCATCTTGGGCAGCGGCCGGTACCACGCCGCGGCCAGGGTGGCGACGATCGCCGCCATGAAGAAGGGGCGCCAGCCGGGGCCGAAGTGCTGCGTCGGGTCGCCGAGCACGGCACGTGTGTGGGCGTCGGCGCCCGGGGCAGCCAGCTGCAGCAGCTCCGGCAGCAGTAGCAGCACGCTGAAGAAGAGCAGGGGTGGGGTGAGCAGGAGCCAGCGCGAGCGCACGGCGTCGGCGTGCAGCGCCATCAGCACGAAGAGCCCGGTCATGCCGTAGAGGATGTAGTGGGGCAGCTTGGTGCCGCTGGCGGTGAAGAAGAGGAAGACAAAGCCGAACCACAGGAGCAGGTAGCGCTGCACCGGGTCGCGCCAGCCGTGGCGCAGCTCCGCCAGGGTGCGTAGCAGCACGCTGGTGAAGGGGAGCACGCCGAACAGCACGACCGGCAGATAGTAGAGCAGGTGGCCGGCGTGGCCGTGCATCGGCTCTTGAAAGCGGCTGACGTTGTGTTCCAGAAGAAAGCCTTCCAGAAAGGCCGGTCCCATGCTGAGGTACTGGGCGATGTACCACGGCAGGGCGATCACCAGAAAGAGGGCGATGCCTCCCGGGTGGAAGATGGCGCCGAGCCAGGCGCGCCACTCGCCGCGCCCAAGAAAGAAGAGGGCGCTGACGGCGAATGGGATCACGACGGCGATCGGCCCCTTGGCCAGAAAGCCGAACCCCATGGCGGCGAAGGTGAGATAGAGGTAGCGTGCCCGCCGCTCCAGGTGCCACAGGCCGATGCTGAGCATCGCCGTGGCGATGAAGAGATTGAGCAGGGCGTCGGCCGTGGCGGCACGGCCGATCACCGAGACCAGCAGGGAGCCGGCGGTGAAGCTGGCGGCGAGCAGGCCGGTGCGGTGGTCGCGGATGCGTGCGGCGAAGGCGTAGACGACCAGGACCCAGAGGGTGCCGGCCAAGGCCGATGGCAGCCGCAGGGCGAATTCGCCGAGCCCAAACAGGGCGACGCTGGCGGCTTGCAGCCAGTAGATCAGGATCGGCTTGTCGTGACGTGGCTCACCGTACATCCAGGTGGAAAGGTAGTCGCCACGGGCAAGCATCTCGCGCGTGGCCTCGCTGAAGGCTCCTTCGTCGACGTCGAACAACGGCACCGAGCCGAGGTTGAGCCACAGGCTGGCAAAGAGCAGGCCGAGCAGCAGCGCGAGCAGGGTGCGGTCGGTGGCAGAGGTTGAGGCCATACGGACGATCCGGTTGCAGCGTGAGCAAAACCGTCCATTATACTATCCATTGTTTGGGAGAGAGCCATTGTTCCATCCGTCGCGCCTGATTGCCCTGCTGCTCTTTGTCGCCATGCTGGTGGCGGTGGAGTGGTGGCTGGGCTGGGCGACCCTGCTGGCGCCGTGGCGTGAGCAGTCGCTGGCCTCGGTATTGGGGGCGGTCGGGCTCACCTTTGTGACCTATGGGCTGCGTGCACTGCGCCTCTACGACTACTTTCGTCGCGAGATGCGGGGCGGCTTTGCCCGCTGTCTGAAGCTGACGCTGCAGCACAATCTGCTCAACAACCTGTTGCCGATGCGTAGCGGTGAGCTGAGCTTCCCGCTGCTGATGGCGCGCTACTTTGACGTGCCGGTGGTGCGGTCGGTACCGGTTCTGCTCTGGTTTCGGCTGCTCGATCTGCATACCCTGATCGGGTTGGCTGTGGTTGCGGCCGCGATGCTCTGGCTGCCGCCGATACAGGCCGCGTTGCTGGGGGTGTGCTGGATGGTCTTGCCGTGGTTCGCCTACCGGTTGGCCGGACGGCTGCGCGGCCACTTGGCGAGCCGTTCCACCCGCTGGGCCGGGCGCCTGACCGAGGCGTTGGATGCCCTGCCAACCAGCCACGCCGCCTTCTTTCGCGCTTGGGGCTGGACTGTGGTCAACTGGGTGGTCAAGATCGCTGTCTTTGCTTGGGTGCTGGCGCTCTTTCTGCCGGTCAGCACGCCGTTGGCCTGGCTCGGCGCGATCGGTGGTGACCTGACCAGCGTGCTGCCGGTGCACGGGGTTGCCGGTGCCGGCACCTTCGAAGCCGGCGTGGTGGCCGCACTGGCCCCGTTCGGCGTGACGCCGGCCCAAGCCCTGCCGGCAGCGATCAACCTGCACCTCTTCATCCTCGCCTCGACCCTGATCGGCGGGCTGCTCAGCCTGCCGCTGCCGGGGCGCAACCTGCGCGCAAGGCCATCGTCTGGTCAGTAACCGCGGAAGCCGCGCGCCAGCCACAGGTCGTAGTCGCGCCCCAGGTCGGTGTGGATCGGTACGCGGATCTCGGCAATCCGTTCCAGATGGTCGAAATAGGGGGCCATCAATCGCGCCCGACCGTGACTCGGGGCCGGCAGTAGCAGAAAGAGGTCGTCGCCCTCACGACCCTCCATGGAGGTGGTCATGGTGTAGTAGTCGTGATGGCGGCCCTCGGCGTTCCAGCGCACGACTTCATGCGGTCGTTCTCGCAGCTGATAGAGGATCTGGGCGGTGAACATGCGGTCATCGGTGACCAGTGCGCGCGTCGGGTGACGATCGAGTTCGTCGCGCAGTGCCTTACCGAAGGACTCCCAGTTTCGGACCTGCTTGAAGGGATCACTGCGGCTGGTCAGTTCGATGCCGAGCGTGTTGGTGATGCGATCGTAATGGTAGATGCCCGTGGCCAGCAACAGGTGGCTGGCCAGCAGCGCTGCGAACAGCCAGCGGCGCGGTACCATGGCAAGCCAGGCACCCACCAACAAGGCGCCGCCAATGTAGGCCGGTGCGGACCAGTTGGCATGGGTGCGCCACTGTGAGCTGATGGCGATCACCACGAGCAGCCAGGGCAGGGTCATGGCCCAGGCCAGTTGCCACCCCTTGGTCGAGCGCAGCAGGCGCGGTTGCAGCAGCAACAACAGGAGGAGAGGGAAGGCGATCGGTCCGAAGACGCCGAGCTGGTCGATGAAGAACTTGCCGAGCCCATCGAGGGAGAGGGTGAGGCCGTCACCGACCCCGGATATCTCGCCGGTGTGGCGGTAGCTGGGGAAGTCGTGCGCCCAGTTCCAGAGCAGATTGGGCAGGTAGACCAAGGCCCCGGTGCCGGCGGCTAGCCACGGGCCCGGTTGGCGCAGTATGGGGCGGTGAGCAGGAGACAGCAGCAGGAAGAGAAAGGCCGAAACGGCAAAGAAGACGGCGTTGTATTTGCTCAGCATGCCCAGCCCGGCGGCGGCCCCGGCCGCCAGCCACCAGCCGATGTGGGTGCTGTCGAGGGCACGGATGAAGGCATACAGTGCCAGCGTCCAGAAGAGCAGCATGGGCGCATCGGTGGTGGCGACCACCGATGAGAGGGAGACGCCGGGCATCAGCAGGTAGACCAGAGCCGCGTAGAGGCCGGCGCGGGGGCTGAACAGGCGGCTGGCGATCAAGGCGAGCAGGCCGGCGGTGGTGGCGTGCAGGAAGGGGCTGGCCAGTCGGACGCAGGAGGGAGTGTCTCCGCAAAACGCGGTGGTGAGCCATATCTGCCAGGCAATCAGCGGGGGCTTGGAGTAGTAGCCCCAGTCGAGCTGTTGCGCCCAGGTCCAGTACTGGGCCTCGTCGCCATACAGACCCATCGGCGAGGTGGCGAGTACCAGCAGGCGCCACAGGGTGACCAGGGCGATCGAGATGAGCGTGACACCCAGCGGGGTGCGAAGGGTCTGCCAAGTGTGCATCTGGCAGATTCTATCAGAATGGGGTCTCTATTCGGGGCGTTTGGGTAGCAGGTCGCTCAATGTGCGCAGGGCTTCGTCCAGGGGGCGCGCGCCGTCCGGCAGGGTGGTGTCGGGGTGGTCGCTGTGGTGGAAACGGGCCATGATGCGGCTCAGGTCGCGGTGTTCGATCGGCTTGGTCAGGTAGTCGGCGGCGCCGAGGCTGTTGCCCAGCTCGCGGTTGTCGACCATGGTCAGCATAACGACCGGGATGGCCTGCAGGATCGGATCGGCCTTGAGGGCCGCAAGGACCTGCCAGCCGTCCATACCCGGCATCATGACATCCAGAGTGATGGCGTCGGGACGCATCTGCTGTGCCCGCTGTAGCCCCTCGGTACCACCTGAGGCGGTCTCGACCTGAAAGCCATCACGCTCCAGAAAACGACGGATCAGGTCGCGGGCGACGGGGTCGTCGTCGATCACCAGGATGCGGTCGCCCGTTGTATCCCCTGCTGTAGTGGCCGTGGCCGCGTCCGGACTGTGTACCTCGCGCGGCAGGCGCAGGGTGAAGGTCGATCCCTGTCCGGGTGTGCTGGCGACCTCAATGGTGCCGCCCATCATGGCAGCAAAGTGGCGGCAGATCGCCAGGCCCAGGCCGGTGCCACCGTACTTGCGTGTGGTCGAGGCATCGGCCTGGGTGAACTCCTGGAACAGGCGTGCTTGCTGTTCTTCAGTCATGCCGATGCCGGTATCGCGCACAGCGCACTCGATCCATGCGCCGTCGTCGACCGCCTTCACCTGCAGGGTGATCTCCCCCGCCTCGGTGAATTTGGCGGCGTTGGAGAGCAGGTTGAAGAGGATCTGGCGGGTCTTGGTCTGATCCGCGTGCAGCGTACCGATTGCTGCGTCGCACTCGACCACCAACCGATTGCCGTTCTTCTCCACCAGTGGGCGGACCAGCGCACTGATGTTGTCGACCTGTTCACGCAGGTCAAACGGCTCGAGGTAGAGCTCCATCTTGCCGGCCTCGATCTTGGAGAGGTCGAGGATCGAGTTGATCAGTTCGAGCAGGTGGCTGCCGGCGCCATGGATCTTGCCGAGATCATCGACTTGCTGGCGGCTCTCGTGGTCATCCCGCTCCGAGAGGTCTTCGATCAGCATCTCGCTGTAGCCGATCACCGCGTTGAGTGGTGTGCGCAGCTCGTGGCTCATGTTGGCCAGAAACTGGCTCTTGGCGCGGTTGGCCTCTTCGGCACTCTCGGCTGCGGCGGTGGCCCGGTCCATCTCGTGTTCCAGGGAGTCGAGTACCCGGTTGTAGCGGTCGGCGATCAGGCCGACCTCGGTGAACGGCTCCACCGGCACGCGGCTACGCACATCGCCACTGCGTACCTGGCCTTCCATCGCGGTCAGCAAGTGGTAGAGTTCGTTGCGTTCGCCGTGCTCGGAGAGGTTGAGGCCGTTGAGCTCGTCTTCGGCGGTGACGCGCAGCGGGATATGGCGGTTGATCAAGCGCAGCAGCGGGTAGCCGAGGCCGAAGGCCCAGGCTGCGCAGACGGCAATGCCCAGAGTTTGCACCCCGAGTTGTGCCACCATCCCCAGCCCGGTCTCCAGGCGGGCCGGGTCACCGAAGAGGGCGACGGCCAGGGTGCCCCAGATGGCGGCGAAGAGGTGGACGGGTACGGCACCGATGGCGTCATCGATGCGCAGGCGCAGCAGGGTGTCGCGACCGACTGCCATGACCGCGCCGCCGATGGCGCCGATGAGCACCGCTTCGCCTGCCTCGACCGCATGCGCGGAGGCGGTGATGGCGACCAGGCCGGCCAGGCTGCCATTGATCAGGGTGCCGACATCGTGGCGGCGGTGGCGCCACCAGACCAGTGTCGCGGCCCCGGCTGCTCCAGCGGCGCCGGCGAGCAAGGTGTTACCGATGATCGGTGCCACCGTCTCGTCAAAGGCCAGCACGCTGCCGCCATTGAAGCCGAACCAGCCGATCCACAGCAGGATCGCGCCGAGCACGGCCAGCGGCAGGTTGCTGCCTGGGATATCGACTGGCCGCCCTTCGCTATCGAAACGCCCTTGACGCGGGCCGATGATCAGCAGGGCGGCCAGGGCCAGCCAGCCGCCGATACTGTGCACCACGGTGGAGCCGGCGAAGTCGACAAAGCCGAGCGTGGCCAGCCAGCCTGCATCATGCCAGGCCCAGTGGCCGAAGAGCGGGTAGATCAGCAACGCCACCAGCAGGGTGATGGCGATATAACCGATGAAACGGGTGCGTTCGGCGGTCGCTCCGGAGATGATCGTCGCGGCGGTGACGCAGAAGAGGGTCTGGAAGATGAAGAAGGCCGTCAGTCCGGCCGAGCCATTCCAGTCGAGCAGGAAGCTGTCGAGGCCGATCCAGCCGCCCCCAGAGGCGCCGAACATCAGGCCAAAGCCGAGCATCCAAAAGGCCAGGGTGGCCACGATAAAGTCGGCCAGATTCTTGGTGGCGACATTGACACTGTTCTTGCTGCGCGTCTTGCCCGCCTCGAGCGCCGTGAAGCCGGCCTGCATCAGAAAGACCAGGGCGGCGCAGAGCAGGACCCAGAGCAGATCGATTTGACTATACGCTTCCATGGTAAGACATCCCGTGACCTGACGGCCGGTACGTCACGCCTGCAAAACCTGTTCCTTTGGTTGGGAAATTCGGGGAATCAAGAGGTTGTCTTTGGCTGTGTGCGGTTGATGTTGCGTGAGCGCACTGTTGTGGTGCGTCATGGTGGTTTACGGTGCGTTACCCCGACAGGCCCAGTTCGTCCAGTAACGCATCGACCCGGCGGCTGACGGCCGGGTCCATCTCGATCGGTCGCCCCCACTCGCGGTTCGTCTCGCCAGGCCACTTGTTGGTGGCGTCGAAGCCCACCTTGCCGCCGAGGCCGGAGATCGGCGAGGCGAAGTCGAGGTAGTCGATCGGTGTCTTCTCCACCAGCATCGTGTCGCGCACCGGGTCCATGCGCGTGGTCATCGCCCAGATGACATCGTGCCAGGAGCGGGTGTCGATGTCGTCGTCGACGACGATGATGAATTTGGTATACATGAACTGGCGCAGGTAGGACCAGATCCCCATCATTACCCGGCGCGGGTGGCCGGGGTACTGTTTGCGGATGGAGACCACCGCCATCCGGTAGGAGCAGCCCTCCGGGGGTAGGTAGAAGTCGACGATCTCCGGGAACTGCTTCTGCAGCAGCGGGATGAAGACCTCGTTGAGGGCAACACCGAGGACCGCCGGCTCGTCCGGCGGGCGCCCGGTGTAGGTCGAGTGGTAGATCGGGTCGCGGCGGTGGGTGATGCGCTCGACGGTCAGCACCGGGAAGGTGTCGACCTCGTTGTAGTAGCCGGTGTGGTCACCGAACGGCCCCTCGGGGGCTGTGTCGCCGGGGTGGATATGGCCCTCGAGGACGATCTCGGCGCGGGCCGGAACGGCCAGGTCGGCGCAGTGCAGACACGAGCTCACCTCGCTGCGGCTGCCGCGCAGCAGGCCGGCAAAGGCGTACTCGGAGAGGCTGTCGGGCACCGGGGTGACCGCGGCCAGGGTGGTCGCCGGATCGGCGCCGAGGGCGACGGCGACTGGAAACGGCTCGTTCGGGTGGTCGCGCAGCCAGTCGCGGTAGTCGAGGGCGCCACCGCGGTGGGCGAGCCAGCGCATGATGACACGGTTGCGCCCGATCACCTGCTGGCGGTAGATGCCGAGATTGAGGCGTGGTCGTCCACGCCCGCCGCGGGTGACCGTCAGTCCCCAGGTGATCAGCGGCCCGGCGTCGCCGGGCCAGCAGGTCTGTACCGGCAGGCTACCCAGGTCGACGGCGTCGCCCTCGATGACCACCTCGCGGCAGAGCGGATCGCTGATCTTTTTGGGCGCCATGTCGAGCGCCTTGCGAAACAGCGGCAGCTTCTCCCAGGCATCGCGCAGGCCGCGCGGCGGCTCCGGCTCCTTCAAGGCGGCGAGGGTGTGGCCGAGCTGGCGCAGCGCGTCGGTCGACTCCTCGCCCATGCCGAGCGCCACCCGGCGCGGGGTGCCGAAGAGGTTGGCCAGCACCGGAACCTTGTGCCCGGTCGGCTGCTCAAAGAGCAGGGCTGGGCCGCCAGCGCGCAAGACCCGATCGCACAGCGCCGTCATCTCCAGGCGTGGGTCGACCGGTTGGGCGATGCGGCGCAGTTCGCCCAGGGGCTCGAGTCGCTGGATGAAGGCCCTCAGATCACGGTCTGCCATCGGTCTATCCCTGTCAGATGGGTTACAATGTCACAGATTGTAACCAATGTGGTCGCCCAGGCGTGCTAGTTTTGCGTTGACCCAATGGCAGATGAAGGAGAGAGACCATGCACAGGAGCGTTCTTCTGGTTGTTGCGCTGGCGCTGACGTTCGTTTCGACGGCGGCCAGCGCGGCGGCGCGCGAGACGGCGCGGATCGCCGATGCGGTGGTGGTGCTCGACGAGATCATGCAGATCCGCGAGGAGGGGATTCCGCCGGCCCTGCTGCGTAACGCCGAGGCGGTGGCCATTATCCCCGGCGTGGTCAAGGCCGGCTTTGTCCTGGCTGGTCGTTTTGGCCGCGGACTGGTGGTGGTGCGCAATGAAGACGGCAGCTGGAGCAATCCGCTCTTCGTCACCATCACCGGCGGCAGTATCGGCTGGCAGGCGGGTGGCCAATCGAGCGATGTGGTACTGGTCTTCCGCCGTCGCCACTCGGTCGACAACATCGTCGAGGGCAAGTTTACCCTGGGTGCCGACGCCGCCGTGGTGGCCGGCCCGGTCGGGCGGCGGGCCGAAGCCGCTGTCGACGACACCTTCCGTGCCGAGGTCTTTTCCTATGCGCGCTCACGCGGCCTCTTTGCCGGCGTCTCGCTGGAGGGCTCCGGCCTGCAGGTCGATCACGAGGCCAATGCCCGCTACTATGGCAGCGATCGCTCGCCGCAGAGCATCATCGGCGCGCGCGATGCCGCCGGGCGTGAATCGGTGCGCAGCTTGCACAACCGTCTGAGCCTCTATGCCAGCGAGTGAAACGATGCGCGACGCGCCTGCGGTCGACCTGAACCAGCCCGAACACTATATCAACCGTGAGTTGAGCCTGCTCCAGTTTAACCGCCGGGTGCTGGAGCAGGCGCTGGACGAGGGCAACCCGCTGCTCGAGCGGCTGCGTTTTCTCTGTATCTCCAGCACCAACCTGGACGAGTTCTTCGAGATCCGCGTCGCCGGCGTGATGCAGCAGGTCGACCTGGGTTCGGTGCAGGCCGGGCCCGACAACATCACGCCGGCCGACCTGCTCAAGCGCATCAGTCGCGAGGCGCATGAGCTGGTGCGGGAGCAGTACCGCGTGCTCAATGAGGTGCTGACCCCCGCGCTGGCGGCAGAGAACATCCGCTTCGTGCGCCGCACCCATTGGTCGCCGAAGCAGGCCGAGTGGGTGCGACGCTACTTCAACAGCGAGCTGTTGCCGGTCCTCAGTCCGCTCGGTCTCGATCCAGCCCACCCCTTCCCCAAGGTACTCAACAAGAGCCTCAACTTCATCGTCTCGCTGGAGGGCAAGGACGCCTTCGGACGCAACAGCGGGCTCGCCGTGGTACAGGCGCCGCGCTCGTTGCCGCGCCTGATCAAACTGCCCAAGGAGTATGCCAAGGGGCCGCACGACTTCGTCTTCCTCTCCTCGATCATCCACGCCCATGTCGGCGACCTCTTTCCCGGCATGCGTGCCACCGGCTGCTACCAGTTCCGCGTCACTCGCAACAGCGATCTCTTCGTCGACGAGGAGGAGGTCGACGACCTGCTGCGCGCGCTGGAGGGCGAGCTCTCATCACGCCGTTTTGGCGATGCGGTGCGCCTCGAGGTGGCCGACAACTGCCCCCCTGAGGTGGCCAACTTTCTGCTGCAGCAGTTCGAGCTGGGGCCGGATGATCTCTACCAGGTGCACGGGCCGGTCAATCTGAACCGGCTGCTGGCGCTGCACGACCAGGTCACCCGCCCCGATCTGGTCTACCCCGCTTTCACCCCCGGCCTGCCGCGCCGACTGGAACGCAACAGCGACCTCTTCGAGGTATTGCGCCGCGGCGATATCCTGCTGCACCACCCGTTCGAGTCGTTTGTGCCGGTGGTCGATTTTCTGCGCCAGGCGGCGGCCGACCCGCACGTGCTGGCGATCAAGCAGACCCTCTATCGCACCGGGCCCGATTCGGCGGTGGTCAAGGCGCTGCTCGCCGCGGCGCGCGCCGGCAAGGAGGTCACGGTAGTGATCGAGCTGCGTGCCCGCTTTGACGAGCAGGAGAATATCGGTCTGGCCACCCGGCTGCAGGACGCCGGCGCCCACGTCGTCTACGGCGTGGTCAACCACAAGACCCATGCCAAGATGGCCTTGGTGGTCCGCCGCGAGGGGCGGCGCATCCAGCGCTATGTCCACCTCGGTACCGGCAACTACCATGCCCGTACCGCGCGCATCTACACCGATTATGGCCTGCTCACCGCCGACAAGGTGATCTGCGAGGACGTACACAAGCTCTTCCACCAGCTCACCGGGCTGGGCAAGGCGACCCGACTGCGCAAGCTGCTGCAGTCGCCCTTCACCCTGCACAAGACGCTGCTGCAGCTGATCGCGCGCGAGGCCGAGTGCGCGCGTGCGGGCAAGGAGGCGCGCATCATCGCCAAGTTCAACTCGCTGACCGAACGGCAGTTGATCCAGGCGCTCTATGCCGCTTCCCAGGCCGGGGTGAAGATCGAGCTGATCATTCGCGGCATCTGCTGTTTGCGTCCCGGCGTGGCCGGCGTCTCCGACAACATTCAGGTGCGCTCGGTGGTCGGTCGTTTTCTCGAACACACGCGAATCTTCTACTTCCACAACCAGGGTGAGCCGGAGGTCTTTCTCTCCAGCGCCGACTGGATGGAGCGCAACATGTTCCGGCGCGTCGAGACCTGCTTCCCGGTCGAGGACGCGCGCCTGCGCGAGCGGGTCATCAAGCAGGGGCTGCTCGCCTACCTGGCCGACAATACCCAGGCGTGGGTGCTGCAGAGCGATGGCAGTTACCGCCGCCTCAAGCCGGCCGCCAACCAGAAGCCACGCCCGGCCCAGGCGCTACTGCTCGAGGAGCTCGCCTGACCCATGCATGACACCCCCGCCCTG
>SKWO01000023.1 GCA_007128895.1 Gammaproteobacteria bacterium | reverse complement strand
GCGCAACCAGTGGAGCACCGCCCCCCACCAGAGCAGCGCCACCCCCAGCATGGCCCAGAGTAGTGGACCGCCCGCCGCCGCCAGCCAGCCGAGCAGCAGCCCGCCCCCCATCAGCCCGTACCAGAACAGCCGCTCGCCACCGCAGTCGGGCTGACCGACCATGCGGTACCACTCCGCCGCGGCCAGCAGCAACGGCACGGCAAAGAGCAGCGCCATGGCCGGAGTGGGCAGCCAGAGTACCGCCGCGACCACCAACGGCACGAGCACCGCTGCCGTAGCCAGGCGCAGCTGCAGGGTCGAGGCGGCCACCCTAGCCAGCCCCTTGGGCGGCCTGCGCCACCTGCTGTCCGGTGCGCCCGAAGCGACGTTGACGCGAGGCGAACGAAGCGATCGCCTCGCTCAGGGCCTCGACATCGAAGTCGGGCCAGAGACGGTCGGTGAAGTAGAGTTCGGCGTAGGCCAGCTGCCAGAGCAGGAAGTTGCTGATGCGCTGCTCGCCGCCGGTACGGATGAAGAGGTCGATCTCGGGCAGGTCGGCCAGCGCCAGCTCGGCACTGAAACGTGCCTCGTCGATCGCCTCCGGCGCCAACTCACCGGCAGCCGCTGCAGCGGCCAACCGCTGACTGACCCGCACGATCTCGTCGCGGCCGCCGTAGTTGGCGGCAATCACCAGCGTCAGCCGGTCATTACTGCGCGTCAGCCGCTCGGCCTGTTCGATCTGCTCGCGCAGCTCGGTGCCGAAGCGCGAGCGATCACCGATCACGCGCAAGGCGATGCCGCGTTCATGCAGCCGCCTGACCTCGCGTTTGAGCGCGGTCAGGAAGAGGTGCATCAGCCAGCCGACCTCCTCGGCCGGCCGGCGCCAATTCTCGGTACTGAAGGCGAACAGGGTCAGCACCTCGACACCGTGTTCGGCGCAGCCGCGAATCACTTCGCGCACCGCCTCGACCCCGGCCTTGTGGCCCGCCATGCGCGGCCGGTGGCGCCGCTCGGCCCAACGCCCGTTGCCGTCCATGATGATGGCGACGTGGCGCGGCACGGCGGATTGGGCGATGGGATCGGCCGACATCAGATCGACATCAGATCCTGCTCTTTCTCCTGCAAGGCCTGATCGACCTCGGCCACGTACTTGTCGGTCAGCTTCTGCACCTCCTCCTGGGTCCGGCGATCATCGTCCTCGGTGATCTCCTTCTCCTTGAGCAGGTCCTTGACATCGCCCAGCACGTCGCGGCGGATATTGCGGATCGCCACCTTGGCGTTCTCGCCCTCCTGGCGCACCACCTTGATCAGATCGCGGCGGCGCTCTTCGGTCAGCGGCGGCAACGGCACCCGGATGGCGTTGCCCGAGGTCGACGGGTTAAGGCCCAGATCAGAGGTCATGATCGCCTTCTCGACCACCGGCACCATGCTCTTCTCCCACGGCGTCACCAGCAGGGTACGGGCATCGCCGACATTGATATTGGCCACCTGCGACAGCGGCACCTGGCTGCCGTAGTACTCCACCGTCACGTGATCCAGCAGACTGGTGTGGGCGCGCCCGGTGCGGATCTTGCCCAATTCGACCTTCAGCGCCTCGACACTCTTGGCCATGCGCTGGCCGGCGTCCTTCTTCAGTTCTTGCAACATCGCTTCAACCCCTGTGACATGCCCGTGATCAATCGACCACGGTCCCTTCATCCTCACCCATCACGATCCGCATCAGCGCACCCGGCTTGCCCATATCGTAGACGCGCAGCGGCATCTTCTGATCGCGACAGAGCACGATCGCGGTGGCATCCATCACATCGAGCTTGCGTGCGATCACCTCATCGTAGCCGAGACGGTCGTAGCGCTCGGCAGTCGGATCGAGCTTGGGATCGGCCGAATAGACCCCATCCACCTTGGTCGCCTTGATCACCAGCTCGGCGCCGATCTCGATGCCGCGCAGACTGGCGGCCGAGTCGGTGGTAAAGAAGGGGTTGCCGGTGCCGGCAGCGAAGATCACCACCCGCTTCTTCTCCAGATGGCGGATGGCGCGGCGGCGGATGTAGTCCTCGCAGACATTGTTGATCGGCAGCGCCGACATCACCCGCACATACTTGCCCTCACGCTCCAGCACATCCTGCAGGGAGAGGGCGTTGATCACGGTGGCCAGCATGCCGATCTGGTCGGCCGTGGAGCGATCCATACCGACCGAGGCGAGGCTGACCCCGCGAAAGATATTGCCGCCACCGATGACCAGCGCCACCTCGACCCCGAGGTCGGTCACCTCGCGCACTTCGCGCGCAATGCCGGCCAGGGTTTCGGGATCGATCCCGAAACCCTTGCTCCCCATCAGCGCCTCGCCGCTGAGCTTGAGAAGAATACGACGGTAACGCGGCACGCCAGTGCCACCACCGGTTGCCCCACCACCTGCCGTACTCTCCCTCATTCAGCTACCTCGCACCTGGGCCATGACCTCGTCGGCAAAGTTCTCGACCTTCTTCTCGATCCCCTCGCCGACCTCGAAGCGGGCGAAGCAGACCACGCTGGCCCCCTTGCCGGCCAGCAACTTCTCCACCGTGGTATCCGGATCCTTGACGAAGGGCTGACCGAGCAGGGTCACCTCCTTGAGATACTTCTTGACCCGACCGTCGACCATCTTCTCGACGATCTCGGCCGGCTTGCCGCTCTCGGCCGCCTGAGCGGCATAGATCTCGCGCTCCTTGGCGATCAGCTCGGCCGGCACGTCGGCCTCGGCCACACAGACCGGACGGCTGGCCGCGATGTGCATGGCGATATCCTTGGCCAGCTCGGCGTCACCGCCCTCCATCTCGACCACCACACCGATGCGGCTGCCGTGCTGATAGGCGCCCAGCGTCTTGCCGGAGACAACCCCAAAGAGACGACGCAGACCGATGTTCTCACCGATCTTGGCGACCAGCGCCTTGGCCTCTTCCGCCACGCTGCCGGCACCCGCCTTGAGCGGGCTGGCCAGCAAGCTCTCCAGGTCGCTGTCGGCCTTCTCCAGCGCCAGCGCGGAGACGGCATCGACAAAACCGAGGAAGTCGTCCCCCTTGGCCACAAAGTCGGTCTCGCAGTTGACCTCGACCATCGCCACGCGGCCACTGCCCTCGACCACCCGCACCACCCCTTCGGCGGCGGTACGCCCGGCCTTCTTGTCGGCCTTGGCCAGACCGGTCTTGCGCATATGCTCGATAGCGGCCTCCAGATCGCCGCCCACCTCGACCAGCGCCTTCTTGCACTCCATCATGCCGGCACCGGTGCGTTCGCGCAGCTCCTTGACCTGCGCTGCAGAAATACTCATCAGACTGCTCCTTGCTTGAATTCGGAAAATGACGGGGCTGAGCGATCAGGCGGCGTCGCCAGCGGTGGCCTCGTCGACCTCGACAAACTCATCCGCGGCACCCGCAGCCATCGCCTGGGCACTGACCGCACCACGGCCCTCGACCACGGCATCGGCCGCCGCACGCACATAGAGCTGGATGGCACGGATGGCGTCGTCATTGCCGGGGATGACGTAATCGACCCCCTGCGGACTGTTGTTGGTATCCACCACGCCGATCACCGGGATGCCCAGCTTGTTGGCCTCCTGCACGGCGATCTTCTCGTGGCCGACGTCGATGACGAAGATGGCGTGCGGCAGGCCCGGCATCTCCTTGATGCCGCCCAGGCTGCGATCGAGCTTCTCCAGCTCGCGGCGCATCATCAGCGCCTCTTTCTTGTTCATGCGCTCGAGGGTGCCGTCGGCGTCCATCGCCTCCAGCTCCTTGAGCCGGCGGATCGACTGGCGCACCGTCTTGTAGTTGGTCAGCATGCCGCCGAGCCAGCGGTGGTTGACATACGGCATGCCGCTGCGCTGCGCTTCTTCGCGGATCACGCCCTGGGCGGCGCGCTTGGTGCCGACGAAGAGCACCGAGCCCTTCTTCGCCGCGACCGATCCGATGAAGTTCATCGCATCGTTGAACAGCGGGACGGTCTTTTCCAGGTTGATGATGTGAATCTTGTTGCGATCGCCAAAGATGTACTTGGCCATCGACGGATTCCAGTAACGGGTCTGGTGGCCGAAGTGGACACCGGCTTCCAGCATTTGACGCATGCTGACGTTTGCCATGGTTGTGTGCTCCTGTTTCAGGGTTGGGCCTCCACGCCCCCTCACCGGCCAACCGCCCCCTTGAGGGGCAGCACCCAGGCCAGCGTGCCGGGACGTGTGTGGAATGAATTTGCCATAGCGGCGCGCGCTTTATACCATATCCACGCCTTACCGGCAATCAAAACCCCCGTCTGCCGCCCCGCCACAGAGAGCACTTCCGATGTCCGTCCAGATCAAGAATGCCCGCGAAATCGAGCGCATGCGCGTGGCCGGCCGGCTCGCCGCCGAGGTCCTGCAGATGATCGGCCCGCATGTCGAGCCGGGCATCACCACCGCAGAGCTCGACCGCCTCTGCCACGACCATATCGTCCATGTGCAGAAGGCCATCCCCGCCCCGCTCAACTACCGCGGCTTCCCCAAGTCGATCTGCACCTCGCTCAACCACCAGGTCTGCCACGGCATCCCCGGCGACCGGGTCCTGAAGAAGGGCGACATCATCAACATCGACATCACCGTGATCAAGGACGGCTTCCACGGCGACACCAGCAAGATGTTCTGCGTTGGCGAGGTCTCCGTGCTGGCCGAGCGGGTGGTGCGGATCAGCCGCGAGTGCCTGCAGATCGGCATCGAACAGGTCCGTCCCGGCACCCGCCTCGGCCAGATCGGCCACACCATCCAGCAGCACGCCGAGGCCAACAACTGCTCCATCGTGCGCGAATACTGCGGCCACGGCATCGGGCGCGAGTTCCACGAAGAGCCGCAGGTGCTCCACTACGGCCAGCCCAACGAAGGCATCGAACTGCGTCCGGGGATGACCTTCACCATCGAGCCGATGGTCAACGCCGGCAAGCGCCAGGTCAAACTGCTGCCGGACGGCTGGACCGTGGTCACCAAGGACCGCAGCCTCTCGGCCCAGTGGGAACACACCGTGCTGGTCACCCCGGACGGCTGCGAAATCCTCACCCTGCTGGAAGACGGCCGCGAGCCGTGACCCGCCCGGCGTGAACAGCGCACCGCAACTGGTCGCCCCAGCGCGCATCGACGCCGCGCTGGAGACCACCCCGGCCGTCGGCGCCCTGCGTGACCTGCTGCGTGAGGCACGCGCCACCCTGCTCAGCCGTTTCGAGGCCGGCGAAGAGGCCGACGCCCTGGTGGCCGCCCGCGCCGGCCTGGCCGACGCCCTGCTGCACCGCCTCTGGCAACGCCACCTCCACCCCGTGCTGCCCCGCGGCGCCCTGGTCGCTGTCGGCGGCTACGGGCGCGGCGAACTGCTGCCCTACTCCGACATCGACCTGCTGATCCTGCTGCCGGCCGCGGAGGACACGGCTGTGCGTCAAGCCCTCGAAGGCTTCATCACCCTGCTCTGGGACATCGGCCTGGAAGTCGGCCACAGCGTACGCACCGTGGAGGAGTGTCGGCGCGAGGCCGCCGCCGACATCACCGTCGCCACCAACCTGATGGAGGCCCGTCTGCTCTGCGGCGACGAAGCCACCTATGACGCCATGCTCCAGGCCACCGCCCCCGGGCAGATCTGGCCGTCACGCGACTTCTTCGCCGCCAAGTGGCAGGAGCAGATCGAGCGCCACCAGCGCTACAACGACACCGCCTACAACCTGGAGCCGAACATCAAGGAGAGCCCGGGCGGGCTGCGCGACATCCAGATGGTGGGCTGGGTCGCCAAACGCCACTTCGGCGCCACCACCCTGCACCAGCTGGTCGAGCACGGCTTCCTCACCCACACCGAGCACGACGCCCTGATCGAGGGCCAGCGCACCCTGTGGCGCATCCGCTGCGGCCTGCACCTGATCAGCGGTCGGCGCGAAGACCGCCTGCTCTTCGACCACCAGCGCACCCTCGCCGCCCGGTTCGGCTACCGGGACGGCAACGGGCGGCTGGCGGTGGAGCACTTCATGAAGGACTACTACCGCACCATCGGCGAGCTGGGCCGGCTCAACGAGATGCTCCTGCAACTCTTTCAGGAAGAGATCCTGCACGGTGCACAACAGACCGAAAGCGTGACCCTCAACCGGCGCTTTCGCCTGCATGACGGCTTCATCGAGGCCACCCGCGACGACCTCTTCGACCGCTACCGCACCGCCCTGCTCGAGCTCTTCCTGCTCATGGCGCGCCATCCCGAGTGCCGCGGCGTACGCGCCGGCACCATCCGCCAGGTACGCGACCGGGCCCAGCGGATCGACGACGCCTTCCGCGCCGACCTGGGCTGCCGCACCCTCTTCATCGAACTGCTGCGTGAGCCGAGCGGTGTCAGCCGTGCCCTCAAGCGCATGCACCGCTACGGCGTGCTGGGCGCCTGGCTGCCGGAGTTCGGTCGCATCATCGGTCAGATGCAGCACGACCTCTTTCACGTCTACAGCGTCGACGAACACACCCTCAAGGTGGTCGAGAACGCACGGCGCTTCGCCCACCTGCACTACGCGCACGAATTCCCGCAGTGCAGCGCCGTGATGCAGCGCCTGCCCAAACCGGAGCTGCTGACCATCGCCGCCCTCTACCACGACATCGCCAAGGGGCGTGGCGGCGACCACTCCCAGCTCGGCGCCGTCGACGCCACCTCCTTCTGTGAACGCCACAACCTGAGTCGATGGGACACCCGACTGGTCACCTGGCTGGTCGAACACCACCTGCTCTTTTCCACCACCGCGCAGCGCATCGACAGCAGCGACCCGCAGGCGATCCACGCCTTTGCCGAACAGATCGGCGACCCGGTCCGCCTCGACTACCTCTACCTGCTCACCGTTGCCGACATCCGCGCCACCAGCCCAACGCTGTGGAACAGCTGGAAAGAGCGCCTGCTCGGGGAACTCTACCAGGCGACCCGGCGCGCCCTGCGCCGTGGCCTGCACACCCCGGTCATGCCCGCCGAGGCGATCGACGACATCCAGCAACAGGCGCGCCGGCAACTGCACCAGCTCCGGCTGCAACCGAGCCAGGTCGAACGCATCTGGCAACGGCTGGGGGATGAATACTTCCTGCGTCACAGTGTCGACGAGATCCTCTGGCACGCCCAGGGCATCCTGATGCACGATGCCCACGACACCCCCCTGGTCATGCTGCGTCAGGACGGCCACCGAGGCGGCACCGAACTCTTCATCCACGCCCCCGAGCACGCCAACCTCTTTACCCTGATCACCACCACCCTGGACCAATTGGGGCTGAGCGTCGCCGACGCCCGCATCCTGGGCACCCACGACGGCTGGAGCCTGGACACCTTCATCCTGCTCGACGAGCAGGGCGCCGCCGCCATCGACCCGCTGCGCGGCAACGAGATCGTCGCCACCCTGCGCCAGCGTCTGACCACACCCGACCAGCTGCCCGCGCGGGTCGAACGCCGGCTGCCGCGCCAATACACCCACTTCCGCCGCCCCACCCGGATCAGCTTCACCACCGATCTGCGCAATGCACGCACCGTCATGGAGGTCATCACCAGCGACCGCCCCGGTCTGCTCTCCCACATCGCCCGAGTCGTGCAGGGATGCGGCGTCCACCTGCAAAACGCCAAGGTCTCCACCTTCGGCGAACGCGCCGAGGACATCTTCTTCCTCACCGCCCCCGAGGGCGGCCCACTCGACGAAGCCACCCACTTCGACTGCCTCCACGACGGCCTCATCAGCGCGCTGGATGGTGCCGCCACGCCACCGACCATGAGATAATGAAAAAATGAACGCCCAATTGATCGACGGCAAGGCCGTCGCCGCCACCCTCCGCGCCGAGCTGCGCGAGCGCGTCCAGCGCCGCACCGCCGCCGGCCAGCGCCCGCCTGGCCTGGCCGTGATCCTGGTCGGCAACGACCCGGCCAGCGAGGTCTACGTGCGCAACAAGGTCAACGCCTGCCGTGAGGTCGGCGTCCACTCTCTCTCCCACGAGCTGGCCGAGACCACCCCGCAGCCCGACCTGCTGGCGCTGATCGACCGCCTCAACGCCGACCCGGCCATCGACGGCATCCTGGTGCAGCTGCCGCTGCCGCGCCACATCGACCCGGAGACGGTGATCGAACGCATCGACCCGGCCAAGGACGTCGACGGCTTCCACCCCTACAACGTCGGCCGCCTCGCCGCGCGCCTGCCGCTGCTGCGCCCCTGTACCCCGCGCGGTGTCATGGTGCTGCTCGAGAGCACCGGCCTGCCGCTCAAGGGGCTCGACGCCGTGATTGTCGGCGCCTCCAACATCGTCGGCCGCCCCATGGCGCTGGAGCTGATGCTGGCCGGCTGCACCACCACCGTCTGCCACCGCTTTACCCGGAACCTCGAGGAACATGTGCGCCGCGCCGACCTCCTGGTGGTCGCGG
>SKWO01000034.1 GCA_007128895.1 Gammaproteobacteria bacterium | reverse complement strand
CTCATGTGGCGGTGGATATTCTCGACCACGACGATGGCGTCATCGACCAGGATGCCGATGGAGAAGATCAGCGCGAAGAGTGAGACCCGGTTCAGGGTAAAGCCCCACGCCCAGGAGGCAAAAAGGGTGATGGCCAGGGTAATGACGACAGCGGCGCCGACCACGATCGCCTCGCGCCAGCCGAGTGCGATCCAGACCAGCAGTACCACCGAACCGGTGGCGAAGGCGAGCTTGAGCATCAGCGTCTGCGCCTTCTCGTTGGCCGTAGCGCCGTAGTTGCGCGTGACCGAGGCGACCACCCCGTCCGGCACGTAGATGCCCTTGAGCTGCTCGAAACGCTCGATCACCGAGTCGGCGATCGTGACCGCGTTGGTGCCCGGCTGCTTGGCAATGGCCACGGTGACCGCCGGGAAGTCGCCGGCACTGACGCCGCTCTCCCCGCCGCCGGCCGGGCCGAGCCCGAAACGGACAAACTGGGACGGCTGCGCCGCGCTCATGGTCACCTCGGCGACGTCGCGCAGAAAGATCGCCTGTCCGTCGTGGACGCCGACCACCAGGTCGGCGACCTCGTCGACGGTGGAGAGGAACTGGCCGGCATCGACCAAGATCTCGACCCCGTCATCGACCAGACTACCAGCCGGTTGACGCACGTTGGCCAGCTGCAAGGCGCGCTGCAGGTCGTCGAAGGCAAGGCCGAAGGCAGCCAACCGGGCCGGGTCGAGCGCCACCGAGACGACCCGACCGGGGCCGCCGATGGTGTAGATGTCGCGGGTGCCGCGCACCCGCTTGAGCTCGGCCTCGATAGCGTGAGCAACCCGCTGCAGCTCGTAGGCGCTGTAGCGCTGATCCTTACTCCACAGGGTCAGCGCCACAATCGGCACATCGTCGATGCCCATCGGCTTGACCAGCGGCTGGCCGACGCCGAGCCCCTGCGGCAGCCAGTCCTGGTTGGAGAAGATCGCGTTGTAGAGGCGCAGAATCGCCTCGTTGCGCGGCTGGCCGACCTCGAACTGGACGGTCAGCACCGACATGCCGGGACGCGAGACCGAGTAGATGTGCTCGACCCCCTCGATCTCGGAGAGCACTTGCTCGGCCGAGGTGCTGACCAGACTGCGCACCTCCTCTGCCGAGGCGCCCGGGTACGGCACGAAGACGTTGGCAAAGGTGACGTCGATCTGCGGCTCCTCTTCGCGCGGGGTGACGAAGATGGCGAAGAGGCCGAGCAGCAGGCCGAGCAGTGCCAGCAGCGGGGTGATCTCAGTGGTCAGGAAGCGCTGCGCGACGCTGCCGGAGATGCCCATGCGCGTCGCCATCAGCGACCCCCTTGGCGCTGGCCGACCAGAGCAATACCAGCGGCAATCGGATCGAGCGCGACCTGCTCACCCGCTTCCAGGCCGGCGACAATCTCGATACGCTCATCCGCCACTGCCCGCCCGGGGCGCACCTTGCGCAGGGATAAGGCGCCATCGGCACCCACCACGTAGACCGCGACCACCTCACCGCGGTGCACCAGAGCCTGACGCGGGATCACCAGCCGCTGCTGTTCACCGGTGACGAAGGCCACCTTGACCGCCATGCCGGGATAGAGCCCCTGCTGGCCTTCTTCCAGATAGAGCCGGGTGGCGAAGGTGTGGCTGCGCCGGTCGGCACGCGGGCTGACGGTGATGCGCTCGACCGCAATCGAGCGCTCAGGCAGACCATTGCCGGGCGGCAGAATGACGCGGGCCTGACCCTGTTCGCGCACAGTATTGACGATATCCTGCGAGATGCCGGTCTCGGCCCGCAGCGACTCCAGCGAGAGGCCGCGCATCAACGGCTGACCGGGCGAAGCGGTCTCACCGACCTGGACCAGCCGTTCGACCACGATACCGGCAAACGGTGCACGTACCACGGTGTGGTCAAGCTGTTCACGCGCCGCATTGCGTCGGGCCCGCGCCGCCTCGAGCCGCTCGGCGGCTGCCTTGAGATCGGCCTCGGCACGATCAAACTGGGCGCGCGGCACCAGTTGACGCTCGAAGATGTCGCGAATCCGGGCAAACTCAGCCTGCGCCTCGTCATGGCGCACCTGCGCCTCCCGCAAACCGGCCTGGGCCGCCTCGAAGGCCGAACGCTGCTCACGGTCGCGCAGACGCAGGATCACCGCACCGGCCGGCACAAAGTCGTCCACATCGACCAGGATCTCGATCACCTGACCGCCGGTCTGGGCCGAAACCGTCGAGTGGTGCACCGCCTCGAGCACAGCGTCGAACTGCCGCTCACTCGCCACAGCGGCGCGTTCGACCTCTACCGACTCGAGTGCCACGGCCGCTTGAGGGAGTAACAACGCGGCCATCAGAACCAGCGTCAAACAGCAGCCGATCCTGCCGACCGACCGGGTCCGCTTTTCAGCTACACCCTGCGGATTACATGGATGCATACCAGTCACGTTGCCTCTCGCTGCCATTGTCATCATCCCTCGATTCGAGACCTGTTTATTAGAGTTTAATAATATTCGAAAATTCCATCAACAACAAGTCACCCGCCTCGCCGCCTCCTTGCCAACACATGCCTATACGGATGATTCTTGCATAACTATTGAAAATGCCGTAACGTTTTCCAGAAATACTATCGAGGGGAGTCCATGAAGAAGAATCTGCCCGTCACCCAGAATGAGCGGCACTTTGATGCCTCCACCGTGCTGGTCTCGATGACCGATGTCAAGGGTATCATCACCGACGCCAACGACGCCTTCATCGCCATCAGCGGTTTCTCCCGCGAGGAGCTGATCGGCAAGAACCACAACATTGTGCGCCACCCCGACATGCCACCAGCGGCCTTCGAGGATCTCTGGAACACCGTCGGCAGTGGGCGCCCGTGGATGGGCATCGTCAAGAACCGGTGCAAGAACGGTGACCACTACTGGGTCGATGCCTTTGTCTCCCCGCTCTATGAAGAGGGCAAGCTGATCGGCTACCAGTCGGTACGCACAAAGCCCTCCGCAGAGCGGGTGGCACGTGCCGAGTCGGCCTACCGCACCTTGTGGAAGGGTGGCAACCCGGTCGGAGGTCTGCGCCTCAACATGATGATGCGCATCCTCGGTGCCATGACCATCACCCTGCTGGTCGCCTTGGGCATCGGCCTGGCTGGTGGTCTCTCCCTCTCCTACGCCGTCATGGCGCTGGTGGTCGGCCTGGCCCTGGGGGGCGGACTGGCGATGCAGCTCAGCGCCCCGCTGCGTCGGGCGGGCGAACAGTCGCGCAAATTCATCAATAACCCGTTGATGCAGTACATCTATACCGGTCGGGCACACGATCTGGGCACCGTACAACTGGAGACCGTCATGGTGCGTGCCCGACTGCGCACTGCGCTGGGACGACTGATGGAGTCGAGCAAACAGCTCGACGACGCAGCCCATCAGGTCTCGGTGGCCGTCGAGCAGTCGACCCACGGCATCCACCAGCAGCAGAACGAACTCGACCAGGTCTCCACGGCGATGAACGAGATGGCCGCCTCGGTGCAGGAGGTGGCCATGAACACCTCGCACGCGCTGGATTCGGTCCATGCCGCGACCGGTGAGGCGAACAAGGGCAAGAAGGTCGTCTCCGAGACGATCGATGCGATCGAGAAATTGGCCGGTGAGGTGCAACAGGCCGCCCAGGTAATCCTGGAGCTGCGCGCCGAGAGCGACAAGATCACCGAGGTGCTCAACGTGATCGGTGGCATCGCCGAGCAGACCAACCTGCTGGCTTTGAACGCGGCCATTGAGGCAGCCCGCGCCGGCGAGCAGGGCCGAGGCTTCGCCGTGGTCGCCGACGAGGTGCGCGCCCTGGCCACCCGTACACAGGACTCGACGCAGGAGATCCAGCAGATGGTCGAGCGGCTGCAGAGCGGTGTCGGCCGTGCGGCCAGCGTCATGGAGCGCAGCAACAATCAGGCAAGCCAGAGCGTGGAGCAGGCCGCCCGTGCCGGCAGCTCACTGGACGAGATCACCCGCGCCGTGGAGTCGGTCAATGATCTCAACACCCAGATCGCCACGGCCACCGAAGAGCAGAGCCATGTCGCCGAGGAGATCAACCGGAACATCCACTCGATCTCCCAGGCCGGCGAGGAGAACGCTCAGGCCGCCGGAGAGACCTCCAATGCCGCCGGCAAGCTGCGCCACCTCTCGACCGAACTGAAGGAGATGATCCAGCAGTTCAAGATCTGATCTTCCCACTGAGCGGGCTGGCCATTTCTGATAAAATGGTCAGCCCTTTTCTTTTTGTTACAACCGCGACGGACACCATGGCCCAGTACATCTACACCATGAACCGCGTCACCAAGGTGGTGCCGCCGAAGAAGACCATCCTCAAGGACATCTCGCTCTCCTTCTTCCCCGGCGCCAAGATCGGCGTGCTCGGCCTGAACGGCTCGGGAAAATCGAGCCTGCTGCGCATCATGGCCGGGGTCGACACCGAGATTGAAGGGGAAGCGCGCCCACAGGCGGGGATCAAGATCGGCTACCTGCCGCAGGAGCCTCAGCTCAACCCGGACAAGGATGTGCGCGGCAATCTGGAGGAGGCCGTCGCCCACATCAAGGAGGCGCTGAGCCGCCTCGACGCCGTCTACGCCGCCTATGCCGAAGCGGACGCCGACTTCGACGCGCTGGCCAAGGAGCAGGGGGAACTGGAGGCGATCATCCAGGCGACCGACGGCCACAACCTCGATCGCCAGCTCGAGATCGCCGCCGACGCCCTGCGCCTGCCGCCGTGGGAGGCCGACGTCAGCAAGCTCTCCGGTGGCGAGAAGCGCCGCGTGGCGCTGTGCAAGCTGCTGCTGGAAAAGCCCGACATGCTGCTGCTCGACGAGCCGACCAACCACCTCGACGCCGAGTCGGTGGCGTGGCTGGAGCGCTTCCTGCACGACTTCCAGGGCACCGTCGTCGCCGTCACTCACGACCGTTACTTCCTGGACAATGTCGCCGGCTGGATCCTCGAACTCGACCGTGGCCACGGCATCCCGTGGGAGGGCAACTACTCCTCCTGGCTGGAGCAGAAGGAGAAGCGCCTGGAGCAGGAGGAGAAGCAGGAGTCGGCCCGCCAGCGCGCGATGAAGGCCGAACTGGAGTGGGTACGTTCCAACCCGAAGGGGCGGCATGCCAAGAGCAAGGCGCGTCTGGCCCGCTTCGAGGAGCTCAGTTCGCAGGAGCTGCAGCAGCGCAACGAGACCAAGGAGATCTACATTCCGCCCGGCCCGCGTCTGGGCAACCTGGTCATCGAGGGCACGGGGATTCGCAAGGGCTTTGGCGACCGCCTGCTGATCGACGACCTCTCCTTCAACCTGCCGCCGGGCGGTATCGTCGGCGTGATCGGCCCCAACGGCGCCGGCAAGACGACCCTCTTCCGCATGCTCGCCGGACAAGAGCAGCCGGATGGCGGCGAGCTGCGCTTCGGTGAGACGGTCGACCTGGCCTACGTCGATCAGAGCCGTGACAGTCTCGACCCGAACAAGACGGTCTGGGAGGAGATCTCCGACGGTCAGGACATCATTACCGTGGGCAAGTACGAGACCCCCTCGCGCGCCTACTGCGGTCGTTTCAACTTCCGCGGCACCGACCAGCAGAAGCGGGTCGGCGACCTCTCCGGCGGTGAGCGCAACCGCGTCCATCTGGCCAAACTGCTACGCAGTGGCGGTAACGTGCTACTGCTCGACGAACCAACCAACGACCTCGACGTCGAGACGCTGCGCGCGCTGGAAGAGGCGCTGCTCGACTTCCCCGGCTGCGCGGTGGTGATCTCGCACGACCGCTGGTTCCTCGACCGCATCGCCACCCACATGCTCGCCTTCGAGGGCGACAGCCACGTCGAGTGGTTCGAGGGTAACTACGCCGACTACGAGGCCGACCGCAAGCGCCGCCTCGGCGACGAGGCCGACCAGCCACACCGGATCCGTTATCGCCCAATCAGCTGATCCGGAACTTTCGGCCGGTTTATTCGGTCGAATTTCGAATGAAACGGATCTTCGCCCTCGCCCTGCTCCTGCTGCTGGCCGGTGCCGTCCAGGCGCAGGGTCGGGTGAGCGTCGAGCTCATTGGCCTGGAGGGTGAGCTGCACAGCAATGCGCTCGCCCTGCTCTCCCTCTACCGCAACCGCGACCACCCTCGTTTGAGCGATGGGCGCATCCGCACCCTGCACCGCCGCGCGCCCGACGAGATTCGCGCCGCGCTGGAGCCCTTTGGCCACTACCATGTCGAGGTCGAGGGCACCCTGGAGCAGCAAGAAGACGGCCATTGGCGCGCCCGCTATCTGGTGGCTCCGGGGCCGCGCCTAACCCTGGGTGAGGTCGATATCCGTCTGACCGGTGCCGGTGCCGACGACCCCGAACTGCAGCGTACCCGCGATGCCCTGACCTTGCGCCCGGGCACCCCGCTCGACCATCGCGACCACGATCAGGCCCGCCGCCAACTGCTCCGCACCGCCACCGAGCGTGGCTACCTGGATGCCCATTTCACCGAACGTGAACTGCATATCGACCTCAACCGCCACGAGGCCCGCTCGACCCTGCATCTGGAGACCGGGCCCCGCTACCACTTCGGCCCCCTCACCTTCCATACCGACGTGCTCCACCACGCACTGCTTGAACGCTTCTCGCCGGTGGCCGAGGGTGATCCCTATGAGGGGCGACGCCTGCTCGATCTGCAGAGTGCGCTGCATGACAGCGACTACTTCTCCGACGTCATCATCGAGCCCGACCATGAGGCCGCCGTTGACCAGGCCGTTCCGATCGACATCACCCTGATGCCGGCGCGCTGGCAGCGCTACACGGCCGGTATCGGCTACGGCACCGACACCGGCGCACGCCTTGGCCTGGGCTGGGAGCATCGCCGCCTCAACCGACGCGGCCACCGCTTCCGCTTCGACAGCCAGTTCAACGAGATCGGCCATAGTTTTGCCACCCGTTACCGCGTCCCAATCGGCAATCCACGGACCGATGAAATCGACTACAGCTTGGCGCGTCGCCACGAGCGGCTCGACCGCGGCGATCTGACCACCACCACCGCGGCGATCGGCCATACCAACCTGCGGGGTGGCTGGCGCAAGAATTCGGCCTTGAGTCTGATGCAGGAGCGCTTTCGTCTGGGCAGCGAGGAGGCCCAGACCAGCCGACTACTGATGCCGAGTTATGGTCTGTCACGCACCTGGGCACGCCAGCGCACCCGCCCAGACCACGGCCTGCATCTTGGCGTGCAGTTGCGCGGTGCCAGTGAGTCGCTGCTCTCCGACACCTCGTTTCTGCAAGGCCGCGGCGAACTGCGCTGGATCCGCTCACTCCCGGGTGATGGCCGCTTGCTGCTGCGTGGTGAGGCGGGCAGCTCGCTGGTCAGTGATTTCCACGAACTGCCCGCCTCGGTCCGCTTCTTTGCCGGTGGCGACCAGAGTGTGCGCGGCTACGCCTACCGTTCACTTGGTCCGAGCAACGCGGCCGGCGACGTCATCGGTGGCCGCCACCTGCTGGTCGGCAGTGCCGAGTACGAGCACCCGCTGGCCGGCAAGTGGAGCGCCGCCCTCTTCTACGACATCGGCAACGCCATCGACCGTCTCGACGACCCGTTGCGCCGCGGTGCCGGCGTCGGCCTGCGCTGGCAGTCACCGGTCGGCCCGGTTCGCATCGATATGGCCTCAGCGCTGGATGAGCCCGGCCGTCCGTGGCGCCTGCACCTGCGCATAGGACCGGACCTGTGAGCCGGCTGAACCGAGTCGGACGCATCGCGCTCTGGGGGAGCGCCACCCTGGCCGGCCTGCTGTTACTGGCGGCGAGCATGATTGTGCTACTGACCAGTAGCGAAGCCGGCAGCCGCTGGCTGCTCGATCGCGCCTTGCCCCACCTGCCGGGCGAACTGACCATCGGACAGGTGGAAGGGCGTCTGAGCAGCCGACTGCTCCTACATCAGGTGGCCTGGCAGGATGACGACCAGCACGTTCACGTTGAACGGATCACGCTCGACTGGAACCCGATCGCCCTGCTCGATGGCACCGTACATATTCGCACGCTGGCCATCGACGGTCTCTGGCTACAGGTGTCGGAGACCCCTGCGGACGACGCGCCACCCAGCCTGGCGCTGCCGCCCCCTCCCCGTCTGCCCCTGGCGCTGCAGCTGGATCGTTTCGCCCTTGACGCAGGTATGGTCGCCCGAGGCGACCAGCACTGGCCGCTCCCGGCGGTCGAACTGGAAGGCCGCGCCGCCGGCGACAAGGTCACCCTCGGCCGTCTCGATCTGACCCAGGAAGCGCATCGACTGCACGCCTTCGGCACCCTTCGCCTGCAGCCGAACTACCCCGTACAACTGCACTTCAACTGGCAACTGGCAGAGACGCCAATGACCGCGTCCGGCCACGGCCGAATCACCGGATCGCTGGAGCGGCTGCAGTTGCAGCACACACTGGCATATCCGGCCGAGGTGCTACTGACCGGAGAGATCCAGAGCCCCTTGAGCGCAGCGCAGTGGCAGCTCAGGGTTGAATCCGAAGCGCTCAATCCGATTCGGATCGACCCCACCTGGCCCGACATGCCCACCGGCTTCACGCTTGCGGCGCACGGTGACCAGGCGCGCTTCGACTGGTCGGCCCGCGCACGCATCGAACACGCGGCACCCCATGGCGAGCCACTGACCGCGCAGCTGGAGGCCAACGGCCACGGCGACCTTGCCAGCCTCACCGTTGAGCATCTGCAGCTGCACCACCCCGCCGGCCGTGTCGCAGCCAACGCCCATATCGACTGGCCCGAGCCGAGCTGGCGCTTCGAGGCCGACCTGTTCGGGCTCGATCCGGCGCCGTTTGCTCCGGATTGGCCGGGCCAACTGGAGGGCCAGCTGCACGGCCACGGCCAACTGCGCGAGGGCGCGCTGCAGCTCGAACTGGCGTTACCGCGCCTGCACGGGAGCCTGCGCGAACTACCGGTCGACGCCGGTCTGCAGCTGGTGATCGACGGCGACGCGTATCGGCTGGAACGGCTGGAGCTGCGCCACGCAGAGGCACACCTGCACGCCGCCGGGGAGTTCAACGCCGAGGCGCTGGCCATCGACTGGCGCTTCCATGTGCCCGACCTGGCCGCCTTGGACCCGCGCGCCCGCGGACAGCTGGCCGGCCAAGGCAGTGTAACGGGCCCCCTGGACGCCCCGGCCCTGACCGTCAGTAGTCGGGGCAGCGACCTCCTCTGGGAGGCGCTGCGGCTCGATCGATTCTCCGCCGAGGTGCAGGCAGAGGGCCGTGCCGACGCCCCCTTCCAGCTCGACCTCATGGCCACCGGGCTGCATCAGGGCACCGACGAAGTGCTGCGTGAACTGCGTCTGGAGGGTACCGGCACGACACGAGACCACCGCATCCAGCTGCAGGCCGAGAGCGATTGGCAGAACCAGCCGAGCCAACTGGCGCTGACCCTGACCGGCGACTACCACGACACCGCCTGGGATGCACGCATCAGCCAGATAACGCTGATCAGCGACTGGCTGGCCACCCCGCCCTGGCAGCTCGAGACAGCCACGGCACTGTACCTGTCCGCTACCCATCAACGGCTCGACACCAGCTGCCTGGCCGCTGACCAGGCACGGCTCTGCGCCCGTTTTGATCGGCAGCCATCCGGCAGTGTGGGTGGACTCTCGCTCTCTGGCCTGCCGCTGGCGACCCTGCGCGCCTACCTGCCTCCCGAGATCGAGGCGACGGGCCTGATCGATCTCTCGGCCTCCTTCGAACAACCCAGCGGTACACCGCCTACCCTCTTTGCGGCGGCAGGGCTGCGCGAAGTCGAGATCGACGTCACGCTGACCGAGGATGAGCAGGTTCATTTGGCGTGGGAGACGAGCTGGCTCAGCCTCGCTCACGACGCACAGTCCAGCCGGCTGCAGAGCCGTTTTGCCAGCCAGACCATCGGCCACCTACAGCTCGACGCCACATTGCGCGATGACGGTGGACCTCTGCCACAGCGCCCGCTACAGGCCGCTTTGGCAGGCGATCTTGGACTGCTCGGGCTGCTCCCGCTCTTCGCCCCGGAAGTCGCCGATGCCGAGGGCCGCCTGCAGGTCGACCTCGAACTGGCCGGCAGCCCGGCACAGCCTACCCTGCACGGTGCGCTCACCCTGGCCGATGGGCAGATCGAGATGCCCCGATTCGGTCTGATCTGGCGCGATCTGAGCGCCCGGATTCACGGTGAAGGTGACGAAGTCACCTTCCTGCTCTCCGGCCGCTCCGGTGACGGCATCCTGACCGGTGAAGGCCGTGTGAGCCGCACCGAGACCCAGCCGTGGCAGGTCACCATGACGCTGAACGGCGACCGCGTGCTGGCCGTCAACATTCCCGAGGCCCATGTCCTCATATCGCCCGACCTGGAAGTGACCCTCCAGCCCGGCCAGGTCGACCTGCGAGGCGAGGTAGCCATTCCAGTCGCGACCCTGACACCGCCGGATATCGGCTCCGCCGTCACGGCCTCGCCCGACAGCATGGTGGTTGGCGATGACCGGGATGGACCTGCAACACCGTGGCAGGTGCGTTCGCGCATCCGCCTGCGTCTGGGTGATCAGGTCACCTTTGCCGGCCACGGCCTCACCACCCGCATCACCGGCACGCTGGAGGTGGTCGAAGAGCCAGGCCGACTGACCAGCGGCCGTGGTGAACTGCAACTGGTCGACGGACGCTACCGCGCCTATGGCCAGGACCTGACCCTGGAGCGAGGCCGCTTCCTCTTCACGGCAGACCGTCCGATCGACGACCCCGGCCTCGATCTGCGCGCGATCCGCACCGTGCGCGAGGTGACCGCTGGCATCGCCGTGCGCGGCACCCTGCATGATCCACAGACGAGCCTCTTCTCCACCCCAGCGATGGACCAGTCCAACATCCTCGCCTGGCTGCTGCTCGGTCGGCCGCTCGGCCAGGCCAGCCGCAGCGAGGGCGAAATGCTGTATGGCGCCGCACTCGGCCTCGGACTGGCCGGTGGTGAACAGATCACCCGCGCCATCGGACAGGCCTTCGGTCTGGACGAGGTGGCCATCGACAGTGCCACCGGTGACGTGGGCGACACGGCACTGACCCTGGGCACCCACCTCTCGTCTCGCCTCTATGTCGCCTATTCGGTCGGCCTCTTCGATGCCCTGTCGCTGTGGCGCATGCGCTATACCCTGAGTCGTCGCTGGGCCATCCAGACCGAGTCTGGCAGCGGCCACCAGGGCGGCGACCTTCTCTTTACGCTGGAGCGCTGACTTGAACTCGGATCCTGATAGAATAGAGGGCATGAAAACCAGTGATCACGCGGCCACGGCTGCCTCTGCCCGCCCCACCCGGATCAGCCGCCAGACGTTGCGCGGCTTTGTCTTTGCCCTGGCAGTCTCGGTCGCGATCCTGGTCTTCATCGCGGTCACCCTCTCCGTCTCGCTGCTCTACGAGAACATCCTCAGCCGGCAGGCCCATGCCACCTCGGAGTCGATCTCGCAACAGACCTTCAACGGCATGTTTCAGCTGATGCGCCAGGGCTGGACCCGCGAGCAGCTCGAGGCCTATCTGAGCGGCACACGCGAAGCCTTTGCCGGGACCCCGTTCGAGGTCGAACTCTTTCGCGGTGAACGGGTCAGTGAGCTTTACGGCACCATCGATGACCCACCCCGCGACGCCATCGTGGCACGCGCCTTCGAGAGCGGAGAAAAACAGATCCGCGAAGACCGCCGCGAGGTACGTCATGTCCATCCGATGCTGGCCCGTAACGAATGCCTGATCTGTCACGCCAACGCCGCGCCTGGCGATGTGCTCGGCGTGATCGACGTGCGCCAACAGCTGGAACCGGTCACCGGCGAGCTGCGTCAGCGCCATCTGGTTCTGCTGGCCGCCTTCGGCATCACCATACTGCTCATGGCAGCGGCTGCATCGCTGCTGGCGATCCGTCGCATCAACCAAGCGGTCGATTGCTTCCGTGGCGAGGTCGCCGAAGTCAACAGTCTGGATGATCTCGGCCGTATGGCGATCCATGAGGTCAATTTCGGCTTTGGCGAGCTGGATCAGGCCTTTTCCGAGGTTGGCCACCTGGTTGATCGGGTGCGCGGTATCGCCGTCGACAAGGCGCTCCTTCAGGACAAGGTGGAGGAGCTGCAGCGCGCCCACAACGAGCTGAAGCTGGCGGCCACGGTCTTTGACAACAGTGTCGACGCGATCACCATTACCGATGCCGACAACCGCATCCTGCGCGTCAACGACGCCTTCGAGGAGATCACCGGCTACCGCGCCGATGAGGTGGTGGGCGAAAACCCTCACCTGCTCAGTTCCGGCATGCAGGGGCCCGACTTCTACGAACAGATGTGGCGCGCCATCGTCCATGACGGCTTCTGGCAGGGTGAGATCTGGAACCGACGCAAGAACGGCGAGATCTACCCGGAGTGGCTGACCATCAGTACCGTCAAGGACAGTAGCGGCGCGATCACACACCACATCGCCATCTTCTCCGACATCACCGAACGCAAGGCCTCGGAAGAGCGCATCCGCCACCTGGCCCAGCACGATCTGCTGACCGATCTGCCCAACCGGGTTCTGCTCAACGACCGCCTCGAACAGACCATTGCCCTGGCGCGACGCAACCGTACCGCCTTCGCCCTGATGTTCCTCGATCTGGACAAGTTCAAGCAGATCAACGACACCCTTGGCCACCATGTCGGTGACCTGCTGCTGCAGGAGGTGGCCAACCGACTTCGTAGCTGCCTGCGCGAAAGCGATACCGTTAGCCGCCAGGGCGGTGACGAGTTCATCATTCTGCTGCCGCAATCGGAGAGTCGTGATCAGGCCGAACGGGTGGCCGAGAAGGTGCGCAGCAGCATCGTGGCACCGTACGACCTCGAAGGCCACCGGCTCGAGATCAGTGTCAGTATCGGCGTCGCGCTCTATCCCGAGCATGGCGAGACGATCGAGGTACTGATGCAGGCGGCCGACGGGGCGATGTATGCGGCCAAGCAGGCCGGGAGGGACAACTACCGCTTTGCGGACGAAGCCGACCCTGCCTGACGCAGGGCCGGCACCCGGTCTCAGTGGTGGTGACGGCGGCTGTGGCCCATGCCGCGCTCGACGTGACGCACTTCGGCATCGACGGCGATCTCCTCGCCATTATCCAGCACCAGGGTCACGCCGACCCGCTCACCCACACTCAGCGGCGCCACCAGATCGATCAGCATCACGTGCAGCCCGCCCGGCTGCAGGCTGACCGGCTCGCCAGCCGGCAGATCGATCTGCTCGATCTGACGCATCCGCATCATGCCGTCCTCATGGACATGGGTGTGCAGCTCGACCACGTTCGAGGCAGCACTGCGCGCCTCGACCACAGCCCGCGCCTCGCTCCCGGTGTTGTGCAGCTGCATGAAGGCCGCCGTGTTCGGCTGGCCCGGCGGCATGGCACGCACATAGGGATCCTCGACCACGATCTCGGCCAGGACCGGTGTTGCCATCAGCAGCCCCAGGCTCGCGCCCAGCAAGCTCATTCGCTTCATCTTTACCCTCCTTCATTCAACAATTCAGTGACCGCGTCGGCCAATTCACCGCCGCTGACACCATGGGGAAAGATCGTACGCAGCCGACCGGCGGCGTCGATCAGATAGATATTCGAGGAGTGGTCGATCAGGTAACCCATGGCCGAGCCACTCTCGACCCGACGCCACGCCACCCCGTACTGCGCCGAGACGGCGACCAGCTCCTCCTGAGTCCCGCTCACGCCGAGGATCGCCGGATGGAAAAAATGGGCGTACGCCTCGAGCCGCTCCGGCGTGTCGCGCTCCGGGTCAACGCTGACGAAGAGGCCGCGCACCGCCCCCTCCGGTTCGGCGTCGAGCTGACGCAGCGCCTGGGCGATGGCGGCCAGTGATGTCGGGCAGATATCGGGGCAGCCGGTGTAGCCAAAGTAGAGCAGCACCACCTGACCGCGCAGCGAGGCAAGCGCAAAGTGCTGACCGTCCTGCGTCAGGGTAAAGTCGCCACCCTCCGGCGGCGTAGCCAGTTCGAGCACCGTGTGGCCGGCGGTACCGGAAGTCACCGGCTCCCAGACAAAGACGACCCAGAGCAGCGCACCCAACAGCAGCGTAGCGCTGGTCGTCAGCCATAGGATCGGTCTGCGCCCGCTCATGGCCGGGGCCGCTCGGTCACGAACGCAAACGGGGCCGCCAGCAGCCCCTCATCAGTCTCGATCAGCACGGTCGCCTCCCATGTCATCCAGTCGGTCACACACATCGGCAGCACCCCCTCACCGCGATACAGGCCTGGCTCTTGCGCCATTAGCTGACGGCGGTTATAGCCCATGAACATCTCACGCCCCTGAAAGTCGAGTTCGACCCGCTCGGCGGCCAGCCCATCCAGCCGCACCTCAAGTGCGAGCGGTGCCAGCATCGCGACCGGACGCGGCGTAATCGACAGGGTCACGCTCCCACCCGTATCAAACCGCGCCACACACGGACCGTGGTGCAGATCGCAGCCCGGCACGACCTGGGCGACCTGTTGCGCCTGGGGAAAGAGCAGCGGCCACGCCTTCCACACCACAGCGCCGAGCAGCGCCACAACAAGAAGCAGAACCAAAACCGTCAGCCATCGCACCATACCTTGGGACTGCACGGCATGTGCCATCAGACCATCTCCTTGAAAAACAAGCGACCAGTGAAAACATGCACCGCACCGCACAGCACAAACGAGGGCATATCACACACCGAACCGAGCCATTTCACACACCCAGCCACACCACAAGGGTGGTATAATGAAAAGCCAGCATCATGACCCGGATTTCGCCATGCTCCGCACTCGACTGACCCAGGCCCTGCTCGCCATGACCCTGACCCTGCCCACCCTGAGTAGCTCATATGCCGCACCCCAGGCCGACCCTGAGCTCGATTTCATGCTGGGTCAGATGCTCATCGTCGGCTTCGACGGGCTGGAGGTCAGTGACCGCGACGCCATCGTACAGGATATCCGCGAACGCCACATCGGCGGGGTCATCCTCTTCGATTTTCACGTGCCGGAGCGCCGCCCGGTACGCAACGTCGAATCCCCCGAGCAGGTTCGGGCGCTGATCGCCTCGTTACAGGCCAAGGCACAAACGCCGCTGCTGGTGGCTGTCGATCAGGAAGGCGGGCGTGTCATGCGGCTGAAGGAGCGGCACGGCTTCCCGGCCATGCAGTCGCCGCAGCAGCTGGCCGACCAGGGGGATCTGGCCGCCACCGCAGCCCAGGCCGAGATGACCGGCGCGCTGCTCAATGAACTCGGCTTCAACCTCAACTTTGCCCCGCTCGCCGATCTGAACACCAACCCGGACAACCCGGTCATCGGCCGGCTCGAGCGCAGTTACTCGGCCGACCCCGACGTGGTCGTCGCCCATGCCGCTCAGGTGGTCGATGGCCACCGCCGCCACGGTGTGCTGACGGCCTTGAAGCACTTCCCCGGCCACGGCAGCTCAACCGGCGACTCCCACTACGGCTTTACCGACGTAACCGAGACCTGGCAACCGATCGAGCTGGAGCCGTTCGCCGAGCTGATTCGCCAGCAGCGGGCCGACATGGTGATGACCGCCCACATCTTCAACGCCGAACTCGACCCGGAGTGGCCGGCCACCCTCTCACCGACGATCATGCACGGACTGCTGCGCGAACAGCTCGGTTTTGACGGCCTCATCGTCTCGGACGACATGCAGATGGGCGCGATTCGTGACCACTACGGCCTGGAGACCGCGTTGCGCCAGAGCCTGCTCGCCGGGGTCGATCTCTTCATCTTCGGCAACAACATGGCCTACGAGCCCGAACGCACCGGCGAGATCATCGCCATGATGCGCCGGCTGGTCGAAGACGGCACCATCGAACGGTCGCGCATCGAGCAGTCCTGGCAGCGCATCTGCGCGATCAAGGCGCAGCGGTTCCCTGGACAGGTGACCTGCTGAGGCAAAAACCTGGCCCGGAACCTTGCGCCGCTTGTGCGGTCATGGCTATGATGACGAGTTGTTGATTCGCTCCAAACGACAAGGAAGCGTCGTACGACCATGCTGCTGGCCGTCCTCTCTGGCTTCATTCTGGCCTTTCTGGCCCCCTGGCTGACCCCGCGTCTCGGACGCGCGGTCGGCTGGCTGTTTGGCCTGTTGCCGGCGGCGCTCTTTGTCTGGTTTGCCAGCTTCATTCCGGTGGTCGCCAGCGGGGAGACGCTGCTCTTCAGCTACCCCTGGGTACCCGGTCTCGATATCAACCTGACCTTCCTGCTCGACGGCCTCAGCCTGCTCTTTGCCCTCCTGATCAGCGGCATCGGCACCTTCATCGTCATCTATGCCGGCTACTACCTGCACGGCGAGGCATATCAAGGGCGCTTCTACCTGCTGATCCTGGCCTTCATGGCGTCGATGCTTGGCCTGGTCCTGTCGAGCAACCTGGTCGCCCTCTTCGTCTTCTGGGAGCTGACCAGCATCACCTCCTACCTGCTGATCGGCTACCACCACGAGGAGGGCAAGGCGCGTGCCTCCGCGTTGCAGGGGCTCTTTGTCACCGTCGCCGGCGGTCTGGCCCTGCTCGCAGGCCTGGTCCTGCTGGCCGTGGCCGGCGGCAGCTACGAGCTCTCCGAGTTGCTGACCAGCGGCGACGTGGTACGTGAGCACGCCCTCTACCTGCCGCTGCTGCTGCTGATCCTGCTCGGTACCTTTACCAAATCGGCCCAGTTTCCATTCCACTTCTGGCTGCCCAACGCGATGGCGGCACCAACCCCGGTCAGCGCCTACCTGCACTCGGCCACCATGGTCAAGGCCGGCGTCTACCTGATGGCGCGCCTCAACCCCACCCTTGGCGGCACCGAGACCTGGCTCCTGCTGCTCGGGCTGATCGGCGCCACCACCATGCTGATCGGCAGTTACATGGCGCTGCGCTCAACCGGTGTCAAGCAGGTGCTGGCCTACTCGACGGTGATGGCGCTCGGCACCCTGACCATGCTGATCGGCGTCGGCACCGAGAAGGCGATCACCGCCGCAGTCGCCTTCCTGCTGGCCCACTCCCTCTACAAGGGCGCCCTCTTCATGATCGCCGGCATTATCGACCACGAGACCGGGATCAAGGACTTCCGCGAGCTCGGCGGACTGCGCAGCGCCATGCCGCTGACCGCTCTCTTTGCCGGCATCGCCGCCCTCTCGCTGGCCGGCATCGCCCCGCTCTTCGGCTTCGTTGCCAAGGAACTGATGTTCGAAGCGGTCCTCGAGGCGCCGGCAATCGGGACGGTGATCACCCTCTTTGCCGTCGCCTCGGCGATGATGGTGGTCGCCATCGCCGCCGTGATCGGCCTGCGCCCCTGGTTCGGGCCGCGCCTGCCGACCAAGAAGACGCCACACGAAGCACCGCCGTCACTGCTCGCCGGCCCCGCCGTATTGGCGACGCTGGGGCTGCTCTTCGGCCTGCTGCCGATGCTGCCCGGCCAGCACCTGCTCAGTGCGGCGGCCCTGGCCGTCGCCGGTGAGCCGATCGAGGTCTACCTCTCGCTCTGGCACGGCTTCAACCTGCCGCTGCTGCTCAGCGCCACCAGCCTCGCCGTCGGACTGCTGCTCTACTGGCAGTGGTCGCGGGTTCAGCCTGCACTGGCGCGTCTGGCCGCCTGGGACCACCTGGGCCCGGAGCGGGGTTACGAAAAGGTCATGGCCTCGATCGTCTCGATCTCGGACAGCCACACCCGTCTGGTACAGAACGGCTACCTGCGCTACTACATCCTGACCATCATCTCCACCCTGCTCCTGCTGCTGGCGTGGACCATCCTGACACGCTACCCGGTGCTGCCGTCCCCTGATCTCAGCGGCATCGCGCCACACACCTTCACCATTCTGGCGATCACCGCGCTGGCCGCGCTCTACGCCGTGACCACCCGCTCGCGCCTGGGCGCCGTCGCCGCGCTCGGCGCCCTCGGCTTCGGCGTGGCGCTGATCTACGTCCTCTTCAGCGCCGCCGACGTCGGTATCACCCAGGTCCTGGTCGAGACGATCACTGTGATCATGCTGGTGCTGGTGCTCTTCCGCCTGCCGGGCTTTCTCGACTTCACCCTGTCGGGTTCGCGCCTGCGTGACGGTTTCATCGCCGTGCTCTTTGGCGGCACCATCACGTTGATCCTGCTGATGACCACCGAAGTACAGTTCTTCCCGCCGATCTCCGAGTACTTCATCGAGAACAGTGGCCCACTTGGCCATGGTCGTAACATCGTCAACGTGATCCTGGTCGATTTCCGGGCCATCGACACGCTGGGCGAGATCTTCGTCCTCGCCCTGGCTGCGATCGGCGTCTACGCCATGCTCAAACTGCGTGCGGAGGACCGTAAGTCATGAGGATGCACTCCCTGATCCTGCGTACCGCCGGCCACTTTCTGCTGCCGCTGCTGATCCTCTTCTCGCTCTGGCTGCTGCTGCGCGGCCACAACGAGCCGGGCGGCGGCTTCATTGGCGGTCTGGTGGCCGCAGCAGCGATCGCCCTCTACCTCTTTACGATGGACTTGCAGGCGGCGCGCAAGGCACTCTGGGTCGATCCGCGCAACCTGATCGGCATCGGCCTGACCCTGGCTGTGCTCAGCGCCATCCCGGGCGCCGTGCTGCACGGCCAGCCCTTCTTCACCTCACAGTGGTGGCCGATGACCCTGCCGCTGCTCGGCGAGGTCAAGTTGAGCACCCCGCTGATCTTCGACATCGGCGTCTATCTGGTCGTCATCGGTTCGGTGCTGACCATCGTGCTCTTCCTGGCCGAGGCGGAGGAGTAGCCATGGAGTTTCTCATGGCCAGTCTGGTCGGCATCCTCTTTGCCAGTGCACTCTACATGATGCTGCGTCGCTCGATCGTCAAGCTGGTGATTGGCCTGGTGCTGCTCAGCAATGCCGCCAACCTGCTGATCTTCACCGCCAGCGGCCTCGGCTCCGGCCAGCCGCCACTGATCCCGCCCGGTGCCGATGTGCCGGTCGGTGCTGTCTCCGACCCGCTCGCCCAGGCACTGATCCTGACCGCCATCGTGATTGGTTTTGGTGTCCTCGCCTTCGCCGTGGTGCTGATCCACCGCGCCTACGAGGTGGTCGGCGCCGATGACATGGACCAGATGAAGGACACCGACACATGAGCCATGTCGTCGCCCTTCCGGTACTGATCCCTCTGCTGGCCGGCTCGATCTCGCTGATCTTCTGGCGTTCGCACAGTGCCCAGCGCTGGATCGGCGTGATCGCCAACGCCGCGCTGCTGGTCGCCTCGCTCTGGCTGCTGCGCGAAACCTGGGTCCACGGCCATCTGGTCATGCACATGGGCAACTGGCCAGCCCCGTTTGGCATCGTCCTGGTCTCCGACCTGCTCGCGGCGATCATGATCGTGCTGACCGGCATTACCGGCCTGGCCACCGCCCTCTTCTCGCTCAGTTCGATCCCGCGCGAGCAGGAGCGCTTCGGCTACTACCCGCTGCTGCACCTGCTGCTGGCCGGTGTCGCCGGCGCCTTCCTCACCGGCGACATCTTCAACCTCTACGTTTGGTTCGAGGTGATGCTGGTCGCCTCCTTTGCCCTGCTGATCCTCGGCGGCGAGCGGGCGCAGATGGAGGGGGCGATCAAGTACGTTACCCTCAACCTGCTCTCGTCGGCCCTCTTTCTCACCGCCATCGGCCTGCTCTACGGTGTTGCCGGCACCCTGAACATGGCCGATCTGGCGGTCAAGCTGGCCGAAGTGCCACCGGAGCAGAGCGGCCTGCTGACCGTCATCGCGATGCTCTTCATGATCGCCTTCGGCATCAAGGCGGCCGCCTTTCCGCTCTTCTTCTGGCTACCGGCCTCCTACCACACCCCGCAGGTGGCGGTCTCGGCCCTCTTCGCCGGCCTGCTGACCAAGGTCGGCGTCTACTCGCTGTTCCGCTTCTTCACCCTGATCTTCGATCAGGACGTCGCCTTCACCCATGAGATCCTGCTCTGGATGGCGGTGCTGACCATGCTCTCCGGCGTGCTCGGTGCGGCGGCGCAGTATGAGTTCCGGCGCATCCTCTCCTTCCACAGCATCAGCCAGATCGGCTACATGATCCTGGGGCTGGCCCTCTTTACCCCGCTGGCACTGGTCGGCGGCATCATCTACATCGTCCATCACAGCATCGTCAAGGCCAGCCTGTTCCAGATCAGCGGTCTGGTCTACCGGCTGCGCGGTACCTATGAGCTGAAGGGGCTGGGCGGCCTCTTCCGCAGCCATCCGTGGCTGAGCATCCTCTTTCTCATTGCCGCCCTGTCGCTGGCCGGCATGCCGCCTCTCTCCGGCTTCATGGCCAAGTTCATCATTGTGCGTGCCGGTCTTGAGGCCGGGGCCTGGGTTGCCGTCTTCTTCGCCCTGCTGGTCGGCTTGCTGACCCTCTACTCGATGCTCAAGATCTGGAACGAGGTCTTCTGGAAGGCCGGGCCCGAGACGCAGCATGAGGTACCGACGCGCGGGCAGAGCCCACGCCTGACCTACTACTACCTGCCGATCGCTCTCTTTGCGGTGATGACGATCCTGCTTGGCGTGGCCATCCAGCCGATCTACGAGATCGCCGAGCGCTCTGCCAGCCAGTTGCTCGATACACGCGGCTACATCGAGGCGGTACTGGGGGTACAGCCATGATCGCGCTGACCTGGAACCTGCTGCTGGCGCTGATCTGGGTCGCCCTGTGGGGCGAGTTCACCGCCGCCAACCTGGTCGTCGGCCTGATCGTCGGTTATCTGGTCCTCGCCTTCGCCCTGCGCGACATGCCCGCCTTCGCCAGCTACGTGGCCAAGGTACCGCGTGCGATCCGCTTCTTCTTCTGGTTCAACCGCGAGCTGATCCGCTCCAACCTGACTGTCGCCTACGATGTACTGACCAAGACCCACTACATGCGCCCCGGGGTCATCGCGGTACCGCTCGAAGCCAGTCGCGATGGCGAAATCACCATTGTCGCCAACCTGATCTCGCTGACCCCAGGCACCCTCAGCCTGGACGTCTCCAGCGACCGCAAGGTGCTCTACATCCACGTCATGTACCTGACCGACGAGGCCGAGGTCGTCCGTTCGATCAAGGACCTGGAGCGCCGGGTCTTGGAGCTGATGAGGTAAGCCATGATTCTCCAGATCGCCTCTACCCTCGCCTATATCCTGCTCAGCGCGGCGCTGATCTTCGCCTTCATCCGGCTGGTCGAGGGACCGAGTCTACCCGACCGGGTCGTCGCCCTGGAGCTGCTGGCTTCGCTGACGGTCGGCTTTATCGGCGTCTATGTCCTGGTCAGCGGTGCCACTCCCTTCCTGGATGTGGCGATGGTACTGGCACTGACCGCCTTCCTTGCCGCGATCGCCTTTGCCCGCTACCTGGAAAAGGGGGGCCACCGTGAAGATGATGATTGATCTGCTGGTCGGTGTGCTCTTGATCACTGGTGCCGGCTTCATGCTGGTGGCGGCGCTGGGCGTCTGGCGCATGCCCGACCTGCTCACCCGCATGCACGCCACCACCAAAGCCGGTGTGCTCGGTGCTGGCCTGATCCTGCTTGGTGTGGCCATCCACTTCTTCGACACTACCGTCACCGTGCGCGTCGTCGCGATCGTCGGTTTCGTCATGCTGACGGCGCCGATCGCCGCCCACGCCATCGGCCGTGCCGGCTACTTTATCGGTGTACCACTGTGGGAAGGGACGATCAAGGACGAGCTGAAGGGCCGCTACGACGAGGCGCAGCACACCCTCTCCAGCGGCCCTGCCGACCAGGACAAAGACGCCTCATAGCCGCAGATATGGCCCACGCCGAACGATCGTAACGAGCGAAAACCGGCCGTGCAGGCGGTTTATAGATAGGCGGCCTGAATCAGGCGACGGGTATAGTCGCTCTGCGGTCGCTCGAAGATCGCCTCGCGACTGCCACGCTCCACCACCTCACCGTTGCGCATCACGATAATCTGGTGGCTCAAGGCCCGCACCACCTTGAGATCGTGGCTGATGAAGAGGTAGGCAAGCCGGTGGCTGGCCTGCAGCCGGCGCAACAGCTCGATGATCTGAGCCTGTACCGAGAGATCGAGCGCCGAGGTCGGCTCGTCGAGCACCAGCAGTCGAGGTTCCAGCACCAGCGCCCGAGCGATGGCGATGCGTTGTCGCTGGCCGCCCGAGAACTCGTGCGGGTAACGGTGGCGACTGGCTGGATCGAGCCCGACCTCTTCCAGCACCGCGCAGATACGCTGCTCTCGTGCTGTGCTGTTCAGCTCGCGCCGGTGCAGGCGCAGCCCCTCACTGATGATGTCGCCGACTGAAAGGCGTGGGCTGAGACTGCCGTAGGGATCCTGAAAGACGATCTGCATCTGCTCGCGAAAAGGGCGCAGCGCGCGACTGCCGAGCCCCTGCAGTTCGCGACCCTGGAAGCGGATTGAGCCGCTGCTGCGCCCAAGCCGCAGCAGCGCGAACGCCAGGGTGCTCTTGCCCGACCCGCTCTCGCCGACCACGCCGATCGTCTCCCCCTCACGCAGCGCGAGGCTGACCCCGTCGACCGCGCGCACCTCACCGAGGGTGCGGCGCAGCAGCCCCCCCTTGATCGGAAAGTGAACGCGGATCGCCTCGGCCTGCAGCACCGTGTCGGCGTCGCTGGCGACCGGCTCAGGCACCCCCTTGGGCTCGGCTGCCAGCAGGCGTCGGGTGTAGTCGTCCTGCGGCTGCTCAAAGAGTGATACCACCGGCCCTTGCTCCACCATGCGGCCGAGGTGCATGACGCAGACACGATCCGCGACACGCCGCACCACGCCGAGGTCGTGGGTGATCAGCAGCAGCCCCATCCCGAGACGTTCCTTGAGTGCCAGCAGCAGGTCAAGAATCTGCTGCTGGATGGTCACATCGAGGGCGGTGGTCGGTTCATCGGCGATCAGCAGATCGGGCTCGTTGGCCAGCGCCATCGCGATCATCACGCGCTGGCGCTGGCCACCGGAAAGTTGATGGGGAAAGCTGTCGAGCCGCTGTGCTGGCTCGGGGATGCCGACCATGTCGAGCAGTTCCAGAGTGCGGCTGCGCGCGGCCTTGGCCCGCATGCCGCGATGCACGATCAAGGTCTCGGCGATCTGCCGACCGATGGTGTGCAGCGGATTGAGGGAGGTCATCGGCTCCTGGAAGATGATGCCGATACGGCCACCACGGATCTCACGCAGGCGCGCTTCAGGCGCCCCAAGCAGCTCCTCGCCACGAAAGCGGATACTGCCACCCGGGTGGCGTGCATGGGGATAGGGCAGCAGCTGCAGGATCGAGAGCGCGGTGACCGATTTGCCTGAACCGCTCTCTCCCACCAGTGCCAGCGTCTCGCCGGCCGCCAGCGAGAAGGAGACCTGCTCGACGGCGTTGACCGGCCCGTTCTGACCGTCAAAGACGACCGAGAGGTTGTCGACCTCGAGCATGCGAAGCCGGGTTACGGTGCCGTCGCCCGCTGACGCGCCATCTGCTGGGCGCGGGCGATCTCCTCCGGCGTCATCGTCGCCGCGATCTGCTCCCGCCGACTACGTGCCAGTGAGTTGCCGTCGGTGGCCGAGAGGTTGTACCACATGTGCGCCTTGACGGCGTCGGCCTCAAGCCCCATGGCACCGCTGCGGTAGGCATCGCCAATGCGCAGACGGGCGAAGGCGTGGCCACCGTCGACCGCCGCCCGGTACCAGCGCAGCGCCTCGCCATAATCCTGGGTCACCCCCTGCCCGCTCTCCAGCAGCCAGGCGTAGGCCGCCTTGGCCGGCACATGGCCGCCCTCGGCCGCCTGACGCAGCCAACCGGCCGCATCGCGATCGCTCTGTGGTACACCGAGCCCCTGCCGATACATGCGCCCAAGCGCCCAGGCGGCCACCACATCACCGGCATCGGCCGCCTGACGGTACCACCACGCTGCCTGCACGTAGTTGCGCTGCTGCTCCTGGTGGTTGCCAAAGACATAGAGATCGGCCAGTTCGATGCGCGCCGTGCCCAGCCCCTGCTCGGCCGCGCGCCGGTACCATTCGCGCGCCTGCGCGTCGTCGCGCCGCAGAACAGGCCCGCCCATCGCGTGGATCCGGGCCATGCGCAGCTGCGCCTCGGCATCACCATCGCGCAGCGGGCGGCGCAGGAGGCGCTCGGCGGCGACCATGTCGCCGGTCTCGATGGCGCGATCGACCTCCTCTAACAGAGGCCCTTCCGGCGCGGGCCGATGAGCACAGCCGGCGGTCAGGATCAGGGCCAGCAAGGCCGGCAACAGCAATAGCGGAGCGGATTTAGCCTGGAGCACAGGGCGCGCCTCCCACGGGTCAGCTTGCATCGTTACGATTTGGCTGTACGATAGCATGTTTCCCGCAAGCCGTTAACTCCGACCCATGACCGCATCGACCTTCGAACTGCTCAGCCGCGAGGCCATCCCGGCCCTGCGCCTCGAACTCTTTCAGTACCACCACCCAGAGACCGGTGCGCGCCACCTCCATCTGGCCAGCGACGACGATCAGAACGCCTTTCTGGTCGCCTTCCTGACCGCTCCGGAGGACTCCACCGGAGTGGCCCACATCCTCGAGCACACGGTGCTCTGCGGCAGCCGACGTTACCCGGTGCGTGACCCCTTCTTCATGATGACGCGCCGCTCGTTGAACACCTTCATGAACGCCTTCACCGCCAGCGACTGGACCGCCTACCCCTTCGCCACGCAGAACGAGAAGGACTTCTACAACCTGATGGACGTCTATCTCGACGCGGCCTTCTTCCCACTGCTGCAGCCGCTCGACTTTGCCCAGGAGGGCCACCGGCTCGAGTTTGAGGTCGCCGACGACCCGACCACGCCGCTGGTGCGCAAGGGAGTGGTCTACAACGAGATGAAGGGCAAGGTCAGCTCCCCGGTCAGCGTGCTGGCCTACGCACTCAATGAAGCGCTCTTCCCGTCGACCACCTACCACTACAACAGTGGTGGCGACCCGCGCGTGATTCCACAACTGAGCTGGGAACAGCTGCGCGCCTTCCACGCGCGCCACTACCACCCGGCCAACGCGATCTTCATGACCTGGGGCAACCTGCCGGCGGAGCGCCATCAACAGCGTTTCGAGGCGCAGGTACTGAGCCAGTTCCGCGATCAACCCAAGCCACAGCCGGTCACCATTGCCGATGAGGT
>SKWO01000042.1 GCA_007128895.1 Gammaproteobacteria bacterium | reverse complement strand
CCGCACCGAGCAGGGCGAGCGCCTGATGGACTCCAACGCCATCGAGAAGGAACGCGGCATCACGATCCTGGCCAAGAACACCGCGCTGCAGTGGAACGGCTGGCGCATCAACGTGGTCGACACCCCGGGCCACGCCGACTTCGGCGGCGAGGTCGAGCGGGTGATGAGCATGGTCGACTCGGTGCTGCTGCTGGTCGACGCGGTCGACGGGCCGATGCCGCAGACCCGCTTCGTCACCCAGAAGGCGCTCGAACAGGGGCTGCGCCCGATCGTGGTGATCAACAAGATCGACCGTCCCGGCTCACGTCCGGACTGGGTGCTGGACCAGACCTTCGACCTCTTCGTGCGCCTCAATGCCAGTGACGAACAGCTCGACTTCCCGGTCATCTACGCCTCGGCACTGAACGGCTACGCCGGGGACGATTCCGACGTGCGTGACGGCGACATGACCCCGCTGTTCGAGACCATCGTCAAGCACGTACCGCCGCCGGAGGTCGATGCCGACGGCCCGTTCCAGCTCCAGGTCAGTGCCCTCGACTACGACAGCTACACCGGCGTCATCGGCATCGGCCGGATCAAGCGCGGGCGGATCAAGGCCAACGCCCCGGTCGTGGTGGTCGATCACGACGGCAAGCGGCGCAACGGTCGCATCCTGCAGATCCTCGGCTTCCACGGCCTCGAGCGGGTCGTCATGGAGCAGGCCGAGGCCGGTGACATCATCTGCTTCAACGGCATCGAGGGGCTCTTGATCTCCGACACCCTGTGCGACCCGGCCCATGTCGAGGCGCTGCCGCCGCTGACCGTCGACGAACCGACCGTAAGCATGACCTTCCAGGTCAACACCTCGCCCTTTGCCGGCCGCTCGGGCAAGTACGTCACCTCGCGCCAGATCCGTGAGCGGCTCGATCGCGAGTTGATCCACAACGTTGCCTTGCGCGTCGAGGAGACCGACGACCCGGACAAGTTCCGCGTCTCCGGCCGTGGCGAGCTGCACCTCTCGGTACTGATCGAGAACATGCGCCGCGAGGGCTATGAGCTCGGCGTCTCGCGCCCCGAGGTCATCCTGCGCGAGATCGATGGCGAAAAGCAGGAGCCGTTCGAACAGCTCACCGTCGACGTCGAGGAGCAGCATCAGGGCGGCGTGATGGAGAAGCTTGGCCTGCGCGGCGCCGAGCTGCGCGACATGGCGCCCGACGGCAAGGGGCGCGTGCGTCTCGACTTCATCATCCCGGCGCGCGGCCTGATCGGCTTTCGTACCGAGTTCCTCACTGCCACGCAGGGCTCCGGTCTGCTCTACCACGTCTTCGACCACTACGGTCCGCTCAAGCGCGGCGAGTACGGCCAGCGCATCAACGGCGTGCTGATCGCCAACGGCACCGGCAAGGCGCTCGCCTACGCCCTGTTCAGTCTGCAGGAGCGCGGTCGCCTGATGATCGGCCACGGCGAGGAGGTCTACGAGGGGATGGTCATCGGCATCCACTCGCGCGACAACGACCTCACCGTCAACCCGCTCAAGGCCAAGCAGCTGACCAACATCCGCGCCGCCGGCACCGACGACAACCTGCTGCTGACCCCGCCCATCCGCTTCACCCTGGAACAGGCGCTCGAATTCATCGACGACGACGAGCTGGTCGAGGTGACGCCGGATGCGATCCGCGTCCGCAAGAAGCAGCTCACCGAGAGCGACCGCAAACGCGCCTCGCGCAGCAAGGAGACGGCATAGGCGCGACATGCTGGGCCTGCTGCAACGGGTCAGCCAGGCCCGGGTCGAGGTCGCCGGCGAGACGGTCGGTGCGATCGGCCCCGGCCTGCTGGTACTGGTCGGCGTCGAGCGCAACGACAGCGCGGCACAAGCTGAACGGCTGCTCGAACGGCTGCTCGGCTACCGTGTCTTCGCCGACGGCGACGGGCGCATGAACCGCTCCCTGCGCGATACCGGCGGCGGGCTGCTGCTGGTGCCGCAGTTCACCCTGGCTGCCGACACCGGCAAGGGCAGCCGTCCCGGCTTCAGCACGGCAGCACCACCGGCGCAGGCCGAGCGGCTCTTTGCCGCCCTGCTCGATCAGGCGCAGCAGCGCCACGCGCCGGTCGCCAGTGGCCGCTTCGGCGCCGACATGCAGGTCAGCCTGACCAACGACGGCCCGGTGACCTTTCTCTTGCAGAGTCGCTGAGCCGGTGATAGCTTTCCGTTACAACCACACTGACATCCAACGGCACGAGGGCAGCGCACCATGCGTTTCGAGATTTCCGAAGCCGAGCAGAAGAAGGCCAAGCATCCACACGAGATCTTCCTGCTCAACCTGATCACCAACCACATCCTGGTCTTCGTCGCCCTGCTCGGCATGGCCACCACCTACCCACAGCTGCTGCTGATCATCCCTATCATCTCGGCCGGGGCGCTGGGCTACATCCTTTACCAGGCGAGCCAGTCAACCCGCCGTGGTGACAGTTGGTTCGTCATGTGCAACTGGAAGATCGCGGCCCAGCGCAGCAAGTTCTTTCTGATCATGATCGGCCTGATGGTGGTCGTCCTGGTCGGCGCGATGGTCGCGATCGAGGTGCTCGAGGCGCCGTTTGTCATGGTCGCCGCCATCGGCGGTGTCGGCGTGCTGCCGGTGATGCTCGCCGTGCTCGCCCTGATCATGATGGAGTCGGATGCCCTCTACCAGGTTCGCCACGGCTCGATGTCCAAGTCGATGGTCGAGCGTTTTCCGCCGCCGCCAGAGTACCGGGTGATCGATGAGCCGGAGCAGAGTTAATCCGGTCGCGCTGATCACGCGCTACCCGATCGCCAGCGCACTGCTCCTGTCGGCGCTGGCAATCCTTGCTGCCTTTCTTTACCCGGTCGAGGTCGAGCGGAGTCCGCAGGACTACCCGTGGAACATCGATCGCACCGCACACGGCTCGATCCGCGTATTGGACCTGACCATCGGAGAGAGCACCGTGGTCGATGCGCGGCGCCGGGTCGACAAGGAGGCCGATATCAGCCTCTTCGTCACCCCCTCCGGCGCCATCTCGGCCGAGGTCTTCTTTCAGCGCATCGACCTCGGCGGTCTGGGGGCACGCCTGGTGGTGGTGGCGGATCTGCCGCAGGAGGAGCTGCAGGCGATGTTCGAGCGCGGCCTGCGCATCACCCCCATCGGCGAGGGCGGCCACCGGGTAACGCCGCATCCCGAGGATGTGGCCCGCATCGGGCGCGCGCCGATCGCCAGCCTGGCCTACCTGCCGACCATGAACGTCGACCGCGAGGTGCTGCGTCACCGCTTTGGCGAGCCGGACGAGGTGATCGTCGAAGCGCAAGAGGCGGAGCTGTGGCTCTATCCCGAGCGCGGCACGACCCTGGTGGTACACCGCGACGGGCGTCGCGGGCCGGTCTTTCAGTACACCCACCCGGAGCGTCTGCTGGCCCATTTCGACCGTCTGCCGCAGAGCCTGGAGAGCAGCCCGTGAGACCGACCGGCCGGCAACGCCTGAGCAGCGGGCTGGCGCTCCTGCTGTGCACCAGCCTGTTGCCCGGTATCGCGTGGGGCCAGAGCCCGACCAGCCCGTTCTCACCCACCATTCTGGATGAACTGGAGCCGCCCCCGCTACGCTGGGAGCGCCAGGGCCGCTACATCGTCTACGAAGACAGCACGGTCACCGACAGCCGCACCCAGCTGATGTGGATGCGCTGCCCCTATGGGCAGCTGTATGACTTTCGCTGGCGCACCTGCACCGGACGGGCCGAACGCATGGCCTGGGAGGAGGCGACAGCGGTCGCCCGCGACCGTGTCCACGGTCACAGCGACTGGCGACTGCCGACGCGTGCCGAGCTGCTCAGCCTGACCGAACGCCAGCGCGGGCGGCCACCGATCGACCTGCGCGTCTTCCCCGGCACCCCATCTGGCCCGTTCTGGACCGGAACCCCGTTTCAAGCACGCAGCGAGCTGGTCTGGTATGTCTACTTCGACCACGGCGGTGTCCCCGCCTACGGCGAGCGCGACTACCCACGCTATGTGCGCCTGGTGCGCGACGCGCCGCCCCTACCCGACTAGCAGCTCATTCAGCGTCGGGCCAATTGCGCCCACCGACCTTCTCCTTCTCGCCCGCCTTCGGCTTGCGCAGATCGGCCTCCTCATCCATCAGGATGCGGTGCGCCTCGCCCTCCATGTCGTCGTACATGCCGCGCCGAACGGCCCAGTAGAGCACCAGCACCAGAATCAGCCCGAAGATGATCATCGCCGGAATCAGGGTGTAGATCACGTCCATCGTCAGCCTCCCTATCGGCTCTTGAAGAGGTTGCGGATGCGGGCGGCGTTGCCGATCACCGCCAGCGAGCTGATCGGCATGGTAATCGCCGCCACCAACGGGGTGACATAAGCCATCATCGCCAGCGGCACCATGATGGCGTTGTAGGTCAGCGAGATACCGATATTTTGCCGGATCGTGCGCAGTGTACGCCGCGACAGCAGCAGGGCCTGCCAGACCTTGTCCAGCTCGTCACTCATCAACACGATGTCGGCGCTCTCGACCGAGACATCGGTACCCGACCCGATGGCGATACCGACATCGGCACGGATCAGAGCCGGCGCATCGTTGATGCCGTCGCCGACCATCGCCACACGGCTGCCGTCGGCCTGCAGCCGGCTGATGGTGGCGTCCTTGTCCTCCGGCAGCACCTCGGCCAGCACCTGCATACCACCCAGCTCAGCGGCCACTGCTTCGGCGACGGCCTGCCGATCGCCACTGAGCAGGGTCAGGCGCACCCCGGCCGCGCGCAAACGCTCGACCAGTTTGCGCGCATCGGCTCGCAGCCGATCGGCAACCGCCACCAGACCGGCAAACTCGCCATTGATCGCGACAAAGACACAGCTTACCGCCTGTGCCTCGAAGCGCGCCACCGTCTCATCCAGCCGCCCATCCAGCACCCCGTCCAGGGCGACCTGGTGGCGCTCCAGCCAGCCACGCGTACCGAGCAGCACGGCTGCACCGTCGACCCGACCGGCGACGCCGAAGCCGGGGACGTTGTCGAAGTCTTCGACCGACGACTCGACCGGGTCACAGCCACGCGCCTCGGCCTCGTCCAGGATCGCGCGGGCAATGGTGTGCTCGGAGTAGGCCTCGACACCGGCGGCCAGGCCCAGCAGGCGGCGCTCATCGACCGTGGCCGCTGTGACCACCTCGCGCACGCGCATCCGCCCCTCGGTCAGGGTACCGGTCTTGTCGAAGACGACGTGGTCGACCCGCGAGAGCATCTCCAGCGCCTCACCGTTCTTGACCAGGATACCGCGGCTGGCGCCAAGGCCGGAGGCGACCGTGATCGACATCGGTGTCGCCATGCCGAGGGCGCACGGGCAGGTGATGATCAGCACGGAGGCGGCGGCCATCAGCGCGATCTCGAAGTCGGTGCCGACCCAAAGCAGGAAGGTCAGCGTGGCCAGGGTCAGCGTAGTCAGCACGAACCACGGCACGATGCGGTCGGCGATCTGCTGGATCGGCGCGCGTGACGCCTGGGCATCCTCGACCAGGCGGATGATGCGTCCGAGTGCGGTATTCTTCAGCGTGCCGGTGACACGCACGGTGACGGCGCTGTGCAGGTTGACGGTACCGGCAGCGACCTTGTCGCCGCGCACCTTGACCACCGGGGTCGACTCGCCGGTCAGCATCGCCTCATCGACCGTGGTGCGCCCTTCCAGCACCACGCCGTCGACCGGGATCTTGTAGCCCGGCTTGATGATCACCGTCTCGTCATTGCGTACACCGCGAATCGGCACCGCCTCCTCGCCGCCTTCGCGCAATACCGTGGCCACCTTCGGTTGCAGATCGAGCAGCCGCTGCGCCGAGGCGACGGCCTGGCGCTTGTAGTTGCTGACCAGATAGCGCCCGATCAGGATGATGAAGAGGAAGTTGACCACCGTATCGTAGTAGACCTCACTCACTTCGGAGGCCGTGAGGGTGATGTAGGTCGAATAGAGATAGGTCACCGTGACACCGATGGCGATCGGCAGGTCCATGGTCAAGTGGCGCCGACGCAGGCCAAGCCAGCCGCCCTTGAAGAAGGGCCAGCCGGAGTAGAGCAGTACCGGTGTGGCCAGGGCAAAGCCCATCCAGTGGAAGAGCGAGCGGTGCTCGCCCTGATCGGCACCGGTATAGAGCGCGATCGAGATCCACATCATGTTGGCCACGGCAAAGCCGGCGAAGATCATGCGAAAGAGCAGATCGCGGTTCTGCTTGCGAATCTCGCCTTCGGCGGTATCGGGGTCGAAGGGGACGGCGGCGTAGCCGATCTCGCCCAAGCGGCCAATGATCTCGGAGAGCCGCACGCGGCTGTTGTCCCAGCGCACGCGGGCACGCCGCGAGGCAAGGTTGGCGCGCACCTCGAGTACGCCGGGCATGGTACCGACGACGCGCTCGATCAGCCAGATGCAGGCAGCACAGTGGATGCCCTCGACCAGCAGGTTGATCTCCCGCTCCTCACCGGGCGTCTCGCCGATGTACTCGGCCTGCACCTCGTCGAGGTCGAAGATCGCCAGATCGCGGGGCGGTTCGACCGGTCGGCCGAGCAGGGTGCCGTCCGGGGTACGCTGGTAGAAGCCCTGCATCCCGGCCGCATAGATGGCACTGCAGACCGACTTGCAACCGAAGCAGCAGAAGCCGCGCTCTTCACCCTCCAGTTGTTCGCTGACCCGCTCCCCGGGGACAATGACCTGTCCGCAGTGGAAGCAGCGCTCCTCGCCTGCCACAGCCGCTATTCAGCCACGGTGATACGATGCACCGGAGAACGCAGCAGATGCTCACCGTGGTTGAACTCGACCGCGACCCGCCATGCGCCCTGAAGGGTGAGTGGCAGACTGGCGACGTACTGCCCGGGGGCAGTCTCGGTCATCGGCACCGAGAGGTCGGAGTCACCGCTCGAAGGACGCTCGGCGACCAGCTGGGCGCGTCCGCCGACCACCGGTTCGCCACGCTCATCGGCCACCGCGAAGCGGAAGGCAGCCGGGCTGCCGACACGCAGTGCATCACCGATGCGCAAACTGGAGCTCCAGCCGAGCGTCTCCCAGCCCCGCCGCTGGGCGATGTAGGAGCCTTCCGAGGCCATGCTGCCGTCGGTCGCGCGATAGACGTCCGGGCGGTTGCTGACAGCCAAGCTGATGAAGATGGCATTGACCACGAAGACGGTCACGATGATCCCGAGCATGGTCAACACCCAGGGATTGCGCATGGCGCGGTTGTCCCCGGTTGCGACGGCCTCGGAACGGTGCTGTGTTGGCATCGGGTTGGTCATCCTCTTCTCCTCCAAACCGGTATGTCAGGGTGATGCAAAGATCGTGGTGTGTTCGGCCATCAACGTCTGGTCGTCGACCGCCTCGACACGGAAGGTGATCGGCAGCAGGCTGGCCTCCAGCAGGTCAACCGGAACACGGGCAAAGACCGACAGGTTGGTGGCCCGGTTCGGCGGCAGACTGAAGGTGCCATCGGCTCCGCGCAGCTCAAGGCCCGGAAGCCCGTCAGCGCTGATGACCACCTCGATCGCGGCATTCGATTTGTTGATCAGCCTCAGATCATACCGGTTTTGGATCGAACCGTCACTGAGCTGGACATACATCGGCGTGCGCTCATGGATCGCAGTGATCTCCAGCGAACCGATCGTCGCCAGACCGTAGATGATCCCGGCCAAGGCGATCGCCATGATCGAGAGATAGACCATCGGCCGCGGCCGCTTGTAGAGCGGCAGGGTCGGCCGCCCTTCCAGCTCGTCCAGCGAGGCGTAGCGCACCAGGCCACGCGGCTTGCCGACCTTGTCCATGACCGAGTCGCAGGCATCGATGCAGAGGGCGCAGGTGATGCAGCCCTCCTGCTGGCCGTTGCGGATGTCGACCCCGGTCGGACAGACGGCGACACAGAGATTGCAGTCGACGCAGTCGCCGTGACCCTCGCTGCTCTGCCCCTTGCGCAGCTTGCCGCGCGGCTCGCCACGCTTGGTGTCGTACGCGGGCAGCACCGTCTCGGTGTCGACCATCGGCGCCTGGATGCGTGCGTAGGGGCAGAGCCAGAAGCAGACCTGTTCGCGCATGAATCCAGCCAGCAGGAAAGTGCCCGCCGTGAAGAGGGCCAGCACGACATAGGCGGCGATGTGCGCCTGCCCGGTCAGCAGTGCCGGCCACAGTGCGTAGGCATCGGTAAACCAGGCCGAGAAGGAGACACCGGTCAGCATGGCGATCAAGAGCCAGAGGCCGTACTTGCTCCCCTTGATACGCAGTTTGCGCCCATCCCACGGGGCCTGATCAAGTTTGCGCCGCTGTTGAGGGGTGCCTTCCAGCCGCTCCTCGATCCACATGTAGACATCGGTCCAGACCGTCTGGAAACAGAAAAAGCCGCAGAAGACGCGTCCGGCGATCGAGGTCACCACCGCCAGCATGATGGCGAAGAAGAGCAGCAGCAGGGAGAGCATCCAGAAGTCCTGCGGCATGACGGTGACGCTGAAGATATGGAACTGGCGTGCCGGGATGTCGAACATCACCGCCTGACGCCCGTCCCAGCGCAGATAGGGGCCAAGGAAGAAGATCAGCCAGACCGAACCCGTCAGCCATTTGAGGGTGCGGTAGCGCCCCGCCATACGCTTCGGATGGATCTTCTCCTCGCCGGTGTTGACGTGCCAGTGGTCACTCTCCTGATAGAGGTCGTCGACGTGGCTATCGGGCTTGTGTTCCTGCTGTTCGCTCATCGTGCTGCCTCCATGGCCCTGACTGCGGCAAATTCAGATATGGCTAATGTTAGCACATCGCTTACAGCCGGTTGATGCTGCCAGTCGCACCAACGAAAGAGGGCGACCCGCAGGCCGCCCTCTTTTTCCCGCATCCAAACGTCCGGAGACGCTTAGTTGACCTTCTGCACCAGCTCGCCCTTGGCGTAGCGGGTGGCCATGTCCTCGAGGCGGATCGCGGTAATCTTCGATGCCATGCCGGCAGCACCAAAGGCCTCGTAGCGGTTCTTGCAGATGTCGCGCATCGCATCCTGCGCCGCCTTGTAGTACTTGCGCGGATCGAAGTTCTTCTTGTCGTCGGCCAGGAACTTGCGGATCGAGCCGGTCGAGGCCATGCGCAGATCGGTGTCGATGTTGACCTTGCGCACACCGCTCTTGATCCCCTCAACGATCTCGTCGACCGGGACGCCGTAAGTCTGGCCCATGTCGCCGCCGTAGTTGTTGATGATCTCCAGCCAGTCCTGCGGCACCGACGAGGAGCCGTGCATGACCAGGTGAACACCGGGGATGCGCGCATTGATCTCCTTGACCCGGTCGATGCGCAGGATCTTGCCGGTCGGCTGGCTGGTGAACTTGTAGGCGCCGTGCGAAGTACCGATGGCGATGGCCAGGGCGTCGACGTCGGTCTTCTTGACGAAATCGGCCGCCTCATCGGGGTCGGTCAGCAGCTGCGAGTGGTCGAGCTCACCCTCGGCACCGTGGCCGTCCTCTTCGCCGGCCTTGCCGGTCTCCAGCGAGCCCAGGCAGCCCAGCTCACCCTCGACCGAGACGCCGCAGGCGTGCGCCATCTCGACCACCTTGCGGGTCACGTCGACGTTGTACTCATAGCTCGACGGGGTCTTGCCGTCCTCGAGCAGCGAGCCGTCCATCATCACCGACGAGAAGCCGGACTGGATCGCCTGCACGCAGACGGCCGGCGAGGCGCCGTGGTCCTGGTGCATCGCCACCGGAATATGCGGGTACTGCTCGAGCGCGGCCAGGATCAGGTGGCGCAGGAACGCCTCGCCGGCGTACTTGCGGGCACCGGCCGAGCCCTGCAGGATGACCGGGCTGTCGGTCGCCGAAGCGGCCTCCATGATCGCCTTGACCTGCTCCATGTTGTTGACGTTGAACGCCGGCAGGCCGTAACCGTTTTCGGCGGCGTGGTCGAGCAGTTGGCGCAGTGAGATCAGTGCCATGGTTGAGTCTCCTTCGGTTCAGGTTGTGGTTCGTTGAGTTATCTTCACGCAGGGGTTCAGACGTTCTGGCCCTGCCCGTCGGACGGCTGCAGCATCTCGCCGACACGGACGATTTTCATTGCATTGGTCCCGCCGCGCACCCCGATCAGGTCGCCCTTGGTGATGATGACCAGATCGCCGTCGCGTACCGCGCCGCGCCGCAGCAGCTCGTCCACCGCCTCGGCATTCACCGTGGCGTGGTCGGTGCTGTTGCAGACGAAGCTGACCGGATAGACCCCGCGGTAGAGGGTCACCTTGCGCCGCGTGCCGACATGTGGGGTCAGAGCGTAGATCGGGATGCCGGAGGCGATACGCGACATCCACAGGGCGGTCGATCCCGACTCGGTCAGGGCGATGATCGCCTTCACACCGAGGTGGTTGGCGGTGTACATCGCCGCCATCGCGATGCCCTCGTCGACGTGCTGGAAGCGGGTATTGATGCGGTGTTCGGCGCCGGTGATGTTGCGCTGCTTCTCGGCCTCGAGACAGACCCGATCCATCGCTGCGATCGCCTTGTCCGGGAAGTCGCCGGTCGCCGTCTCGGCCGAGAGCATGACCGCGTCGGTGCCGTCGAGCACCGCATTGGCCACGTCGAAGACCTCGGCACGGGTCGGGATCGGGCTGTGGATCATCGACTCCATCATCTGGGTCGCCGTGATCGCCACCCGGTTCAGGCGCCGGGCGGTCTGGATCAGCCGCTTCTGTACCGGTGGCAGGGCGGCGTCACCGATCTCGACACCGAGATCACCGCGCGCCACCATGATCGCATCGGAGGCCAGGATGATCTCCTCCATCGCCTCGACCGCCTCGGCCCGCTCGACCTTGGCCACGATGGCACCGTGCCCACCCGCTTCGCGGAAGAGCTTGCGCGCGTTCTCGATATCCTGCCCACAGCGCGGAAAGGAGACGGCCAGGTAGTCGGCCTCCATCTTGGCCGCGGTGCGGATGTCGTCGTAATCCTTCTGGGTCAGCGCCGGTGCCGACAGGCCACCACCGAGCCGATTGATCCCCTTGCGATCGGAGAGGGTGCCGCCCACCACCACCCGACAGGTGACCTTGGTGGTATGGACCTCCTCGACCCAGAGCACCAGCCGACCGTCGTCGATCAGCAGCGTGTCGCCACGGTTGACGTCCTCCGGCAGCTGCTTGTAGCTGGTCGCCACCACCTGCGCGTCACCGCCGTTCGGGTCGTGCGCGGTATCGATGGTGAAGAGATCACCCTCGGTCAGCTGGATCGGCCCATCGCGAAACCGCTCGATGCGAATCTTCGGCCCCTGCAGGTCGGCCAGCACACCGACCTGGCGGCCATGGGCACGGGCGCGGTTGCGCACCCGCTCGGCCCGCTCGAGGTGCTCCTCGGCCGTGCCGTGTGAAAAGTTGATCCGCACCACGTCGAGCCCGGCCTCGATCATGCGATCGAGAGTCTTCGGGTCGTCCGTTGCGGGGCCGAGGGTGGCAATGATCTTGGTGCGACGCAGCATATGGGCAGCCATCAGCCGTTGGCACGCTCCTCGAGAATCGCCACGGCGGGCAGCTTCTTGCCCTCCAGGAACTCGAGGAAGGCGCCACCACCGGTTGAGATGTAGCTGATACGGTCAGCCAGATTGTACTTGTCGATCGCGGCCAGGGTATCGCCACCACCGGCGATCGAGAAGGCGTCGGAAGCGGCGATCGCCTCGCCCATCGCTTGCGTACCGGCAGCGAACTGGTCGAATTCAAAGACGCCGACCGGGCCGTTCCAGACGATGGTGCCGGCCTGCTTGAGCAGCTCGGCATAGGAGGCGGCGGTCTGCGGGCCGACATCGAAGATCATGTCGTCGGCAGCCACCTCGCTGACCGACTTGACCTCGGCCGGCGTCGACTCGGAGAAGGCCTTGCCGACCGTGACATCGACCGGCACCGGGATGTCACCACCCTTGGCCTTGGCGGCCTCCATCAGCCGCTTGGCCTCGTCGATCAGATCGTTCTCACAGAGCGACTTGCCGACCGCATGGCCCTGGGCCGCAATAAAGGTGTTGGCGATGCCGCCACCCACGATCAGCTGGTCGACGACCTTGGAGAGCGACTCGAGCACGGTCAGCTTGGTCGAGACCTTGGAGCCACCGACGATCGCCACCAGCGGCCGCTTCGGGTTGTCCAGCGCCTTGCCCAGCGCCTCCAATTCGGCGGCCAGCAACGGCCCGGCACAGGCGGCAGGGGCATATTTGGCCACACCGTGGGTCGAACCCTGGGCGCGGTGGGCCGTGCCAAAGGCGTCCATGACAAAGACGTCACACAGCGCGGCGTAGCGCTTGGCCAGCTCGTCCTCGTTCTTCTTCTCGCCCTTGTTGAAGCGCACGTTTTCGAGCAGGACCACCTCACCCTCGGCCACTTCGACGCCGTCCAGGTAGTCGCGCACCAGACGCACCGGCTTGCCGAGCAGGCCAGCCAAGTGCTCGGCCACCGGGGCGAGAGAGTTTTCTTCGCTGAAGACGCCCTCTTCCGGGCGCCCCAGATGGGACATCAGCATCACCTTGGCACCGGCGGCGACGGCCTGCTGGATGGTCGGCAGGCTGGCGCGGATACGGGCATCCGAGGCGACCTTGCCCTCCTTGACGGGGACGTTGAGATCCTGCCGGATCAGCACCCGTTTTCCGGCCAGGTCGAGGTCGGTCATCTTGATTACGGACATGATGGACTCTCCATAATGGTCTTGTTGAAGGCTTGGCCCGCAGGACGCCTGCATCCGGCCGGCGAAACCCTCGCTGGTGGTGAGCTGGCCACGGGGCAAGCCCGTGGCCAGCTGCCGGTGTTCACTTACTTGGCGACGTGTTCGACCAGACGCAGCATGTTGCAGGTGTAGCCGTACTCGTTGTCGTACCACGAAACCACCTTGACGAAGGTCTCGTCGAGGGCGATGCCGGCTTCGGCATCGAAGGTCGACGGGGCACTGTTGCCGCGGAAGTCGGTGGCCACGACCTTCTCCTCGGTGTAGCCCAGAACGCCCTTGAGCTCGCCCTCGGAGGCGGCCTTCATGGCAGCGCAGATATCGGCGTAGCTGGCCGCGCTGTTCAGCTCGACGGTCAGATCGACCACCGAGACGTCCGAGGTCGGGACGCGGAAGGCCATGCCGGTCAGCTTGCCGTTGAGGGCAGGCAGCACCTTACCCACGGCCTTGGCGGCACCGGTCGAGGAGGGGATGATATTCTCGAGGATGCCGCGGCCACCGCGCCAGTCCTTCATCGACGGGCCGTCGACCGTCTTCTGGGTCGCCGTGGCGGCATGCACGGTGGTCATCAGACCGCGCTTGATGCCGTACTTGTCGTTCAGCACCTTGGCCACCGGCGCCAGACAGTTGGTGGTGCACGAAGCGGCTGAGATAATGGCCTGTCCGGCGTAGTCGTTGTGGTTGACGCCGTAGACGAACATCGGCGTGGCATCCTTCGACGGCGCGCTCTGCACCACCTTCTTGGCACCCGCGTCGATGTGCTTCTGGCAGGTCTCCTCGGTGAGGAAGAAGCCGGTCGACTCGATGACCAGCTCGGCACCGACCTCGTTCCACTTCAGGTTGGCCGGGTCACGCTCGGCGGTCAGGCGGATCTTCTTGCCGTTGACCACCATGTGGTTGCCGTCGACCGAGATGTCGCCATCGAAGCGACCGTGGACCGAGTCATAGCGGAGCATGTAGGCCAGGTAGTCCGGGTCGAGCAGGTCGTTGATGGCGACCACCTCGAGGTTGGGAAACTCCTTGGCAATGGCACGGAAGACCATGCGACCGATACGACCGAAACCGTTGATACCAACCTTGACTGTCATCTCGTTTCTCCTGTTGCTAGCTGTGTGTTAACTGGATGGCGATGCGGCGCTCAGAGCACCTCGTTGACCGCCTTGACCACCGCCTCGACGGTGAAGCCGAACGCCTTGAACAGCTCGCCGGCAGGGGCCGACTCGCCGAAGCGATCGATGCCGATCACGCGGCCGTCCAGGCCGGCAAACTTGTACCAGGCCATGGTGGCACCGGCCTCGACGACGACGCGGGCACGGCAGCCATTCGGCAGCACCGATTCGCGATAGGCGGCGTCCTGTGCCTCGAAGGCGTCGACTGACGGCATCGAGACGACGCGAATGCGACGCCCCTTGAGTTCATCGGCCGCCTTCATCGCCAGCTCGACCTCGGAGCCGGTGGCAATGAGGATCGCCTCGGGTTCGCCCTCGCAGTCACGCAGCACGTAACCACCGCGAGCGATATTGGCGATCTGGGCCTCGCTGCGCGCCATGTGCGGCAGGTTTTGGCGCGAGAAGATCAGCGCGGTCGGGCCGTCGCTGCGTTCGATGGCGTAGCGCCAGGCGACCGCGGTCTCGACTGTGTCGCACGGCCGCCAAGTGCTCATGTTGGGGATCAGGCGCAGGGTCGGGATCTGCTCCACCGGCTGGTGGGTCGGGCCGTCCTCACCCAGACCGATCGAGTCGTGGGTGTAGACGAAGATCGAGCGCTGCTTCATCAGCGCCGCCATGCGCAGGGCGTTGCGGGCGTACTCCATGAACATCAGGAAGGTGCCGCCGAAGGGGATGAAGCCGCCGTGCAGCGCGACACCGTTCATGATCGCCGACATGCCGAACTCGCGCACACCGTAGGAGATATAGTTGCCGTCGGAGACGGTACGAGTGATCTGCTTGGCCTCCTTCCACGAGGTCAGGTTGGACGGGGTCAGGTCGGCCGAGCCACCGAGGAACTCGGGCAGCACCTGGGCGTAGGCCTGGATCGTGTTCTGCGACGCCTTGCGGGTCGCCGGACTCTCGCCCTTCTCGGCGCACTGGCGGATATAGGCCTCTGCTGCCGCCGTCCAGTTTTCCGGCATGCGGCCGCTGATGCGCCGCTCGAATTCGGCGGCCAGCTCCGGATGGGCTGCCTTGTAGGCGGCGAACTTGGCGTTCCAGGTCGCCTCGGCCTCGGCTCCCTTGGCCTTGGCGTCCCAGCCGGCGTAGACCTCGGCCGGGATCTCGAACGGCGCGTGGTTCCAGCCCAGGTTCTCGCGGGTCGCCTTGATCTCGTCGTCACCCAGCGGGGCGCCGTGGCAGTCGTGGCTGCCGCAGAGGTTGGGTGCACCATAGCCGATCACCGTCTTGCAGCAGATCAGGCTCGGCTTGTCGTTGACGCTACGCGCCTCGCGGATGGCGCGGTCGATCGCCTCGGCGTCGTGGCCGTCGACGTCGCGGATCACATGCCAGCCGTACGCCTCGAACCGCTTCGGCGTGTCGTCGGTGAACCACTCCTCGACGTGGCCGTCGATGGAGATGCCGTTGTCGTCCCAGAAGGCGACCAGCTTGCCCAGCCCCCAAGTGCCGGCGAGGGCGCACGCCTCGTGCGAGATGCCCTCCATCATGCAGCCGTCACCGAGGAAGGTGTAGGTGTAGTGGTCGACGATGTGGTGGCCGTCGCGGTTGAACTGGCCGGCCAGCACCTTCTCGGCCAGCGCCATGCCGACCGCGTTGGTGATGCCCTGCCCGAGCGGGCCGGTGGTCGTCTCGATGCCCGGAGCGTAGCCGTACTCGGGGTGGCCCGGGGTCTTGGAATGGAGTTGACGGAACTGCTTGAGGTCGTCGATGCTCAGCTCGTAGCCGGTCAGGTGGAGCAGCGAGTAGATCAGCATCGAGCCGTGGCCGTTGGAGAGGATGAAGCGGTCGCGGTCGGCCCACTGCGGGTTGGCCGGGTTGTGCTTCATGTAGCCATTCCACAGCACTTCGGCGATATCGGCCATTCCCATCGGGGCACCGGGGTGGCCCGACTTGGCCTTCTGTACGGCGTCCATGCTCAGCGCACGAATGGCGTTGGCAAGCTCTTTACGGTTGGGCATTGATTGCTCTCCTGTCATAGGTTGTCTGTCTGACACGACCACAGGGAGGGCACTGGGAGGCGATTGGCAACCGGCGCCAAGACGCGAACCACCGCGGTGCTGGTCTCTATCCAGCAGGCGGCCGAACCCCCTTCCCCAGATGGCCGGTCGCTAAAATTCTTGAGCCAGCTATTCTCCCCTACTTGGCCCTACATCGCAACAATCGGCACATATGGATCATTTATCAGTTAGATGCATGGCGCACCCACACCCAGGCTCCGCTGTTCAGCCTGTCTGACACCGGGCTGCACGATCACCGTACCGACCCCCAGCGCCGTCTCGAAACAGGGTCGTTTTTCCGGGTACATACCCGCCAAGGCAAACGCGGCCGCCGGCTGCATATTGACGACCACCAAGCGTACCGCTGTTGCCCGGCAGGCGCTCGCCAGGCGGTTGAGGTAGTCGAGATGGACCGCATCGATCAGGGCAATACTGGAAAGGTCGTACCAGAGCAGGCGGACACGCCGGTCGCGCAGCTGCTGCAACAGATCGGGCAACTGGCGCTCGCAGGCCGCCAGATCGAGCGCCAGCGGCTCGAAGAGCGCCTCACCCTCGCCCAGCAGGGTCAGGTGGCCGTTGCGCATGGCCATCAGACCGCGCCTTGGACAACCTGGATACCGAGGCGACGGAAGGCCTCCTTGAGCCCATCGGAGAGGGTCGCCCGCGTGGTGATGCTACCCAGATCGATGTTCAGGCTGGTCAATGCGCGAGCAATCTCTGGCCGTATCCCGGTAACCACGGCATCAGCGCCCATCAACTGGATCGCGTGGACCATCTGGATCAGGTGGTGGGAGACCTGCGAGTCGATGCTGCTGACCCCGGTCAAGTCCATCACCACCACCTTGGTCCGGTCAGCAGCGATGCGCGCCAGCAGCGCCTCCATGATCAGCATGGTACGGCTGGAATCGAGGGTGCCGATGATCGGCAGGGTCAGCACCCCATCCCAGATCTCGGTGATCGGTGTCGCCGTTTCGCGCAGCTCAGACTCCTGCGACGAGATGGTCTGCTCCTTCTCGCTCAAGTATGTGTGGAAGACCTCGAGGATCATCTCGATGAAGAGCTCGGAGAAGTACCGCAGCACGGAGTGGGAACGGGTAAAGGGGACGCCGGTATCCTCCTCCAGCGACTGGGTCAGGCGAATCTGCAGCACCTGGATGTAGCGCACGATATCCTCGACCTGACCACCGCGCACCAGCACCTTGTGCGCCAGGGTACGGAAGAAGGTGCGCAGGGCGCGAAACTCGGCCGCCTGATCATCGAAGGGGTCACGCGCATTCAACTGCCCCCCGATCAGGTGCTGCAACTCCAGACTCAGGTCGGCGATCTCGTCATCATCGAGCAGGTTGTTCTCACCCCCGAACCAGTTGCGTGCCGGCTGTTCCAGCGCCGGCGAGATGTCACCCACAGTGTGCCCGAACAGCGCCTTCAGGCGTTCGGTCGGCTCTCGTCGTGTCAGCATGCTTACCCTCCTTCGTTATTTTTCTTGTCCGGATCGACACCCACCACACAGAGTGACTGGTCATCGGACATCCGGGCCATGATATTGCCCACCACGTAGGCGATCAATTGGGGATGGTGCTCGAACAGCCCGGGAAAGCTGCTGCCATCCCAGTTCCGGCGAATACCGTCGCTGGCGGTAATCACCACGCCGCGTCGGGCAAATCGACTGTCAAAGCGGGTCGGCTGCTTGTGCTCGCGCCCCAGCACCCCCGGCGCAAAGGCAACGGTGCTCTCCTCGTCCAGCGCGGTCCCAAAAAGGTGGGCGTGCATGTCGCCGACCCCGAGCAATGAAACGGCACGTGCCGCACCATCCACCTCGCCCAGAATCGCCACAGCGCCGCGCGTCGCCAGCAGTTGACGGTCGATCGCCAGCAAGGTCTCCTGCGGCTCGCCCCGCCAACCCAAGTAGCCGGCCAGGTCGGCCGTGGTCTGGTAGGCCGTGTCGCCATGGCCGAGACCATCCAGATGCAGCCACTGCAGCTGCCCCCCGTTGCGGCGCAGATAGATGCGATCACCACTGTAGCGCTCATCCTCCAGCGAGCGGCTGAACAGCCCCACCCGATCGGCCAGCAAGGCGCCACGCCCGGACCGTGGTGAGCGGAATCGCGCCATGACTGCGGCACCGGTCCAGCGGCGTACGCCATCGCGGTCGGCACAGCGGGTATATAGGTGGCTCTCGTCACTCAGCCGCTGAATGCTCCCCAGCCCCTTGCCAAGGGTATTGCGACTGGAAAAGCCGTCGACTTTGGCTCCTTCGGGGTCCTCGATTCCCGGACCGTAATCCAGCGCCAGGATATCCAGCACCGGACCCGGCTGCTGCCACACCTGGATAAAACCGCGCCCACCGGCATACTTGGCCTGATTGCTGGCCATCTCTGCCGCCACCAGCACCATGCTTTCGCCGGTTGTGGCGGCAAAGCCGAGGCGCTGTGCAATCGAGAGCAGGCGCGAGCGCAGTAGCAGGGCACCGCTGTCGCCCTGCCCCTGGCCGTGGTAGAGCAGCTTGCAACCCTCGCCACTGTCGACCACCTCAGCCACGGCAGACCGCCTCGGCCACGCCTGCGACCGGCGCCACCACTCCCGCATCACGGCAATGCACGATACAGCCGTCATCACAGTGGCGGCAAACATCGACGACCACCCGCCCACGGCCGGCCCGTTTGGCCTGATAGAGCGCCTCGTCGGCGCTGCGGATGAAGTCGCGCAGATCGCCTTGGTACGCCTCTCCAACCGGCAGGCTGCTGATACCGACGCTGACCTTGCCCTCCATTTCATGGAGAACCTGCATCGCCTTGCGGCAGGCCGTGTGCACATCGGCGAACATCAGGACGACAAATTCGTCACCACCAAAGCGGAAGGCCATGTCGACATCGGCACGGATCGAGCCACGCAGCGCATCGGCCATCCGCACCAAGTACTCATCACCGTACTGATGACCATGCAGATCATTGATCTCCTTGAAGTAGTCAAGATCCAGCATGAGCAGAGAGAGGTGTTCGCTGCGCTGCCGCTGGGCGCGCCGGAAGGCCCGCTCCATGCGATCGTCAAAGGCACGCCGATTAAACAGCCCGGTCAGCGCATCGGTTTCGGCCTGGCGCAACGTCTCGCGCAGCTCGGCCTGCCGTTCGGCCAGCACCGTCTGCAACTGGCTCAGCTCGCGCTCGGTCTGCCGCCGCGTCTCTTCAAGGTGGCGTGTCATCGCCTGATTGCGCTGCAGCAGCCGCGTCGCGTCGGTCACCGCGGTGGCCAGACGCAGTTCGTGGGCCAGTTGCTCGACCTGCATGACGGAAGGCGGGCCACGCAATTGCCCCACCGGCATCGGCGCGATCTCCTCTCCCCAGCGCACCAGCAACGTGGTATGGTTCAGCAGGAGACGCGCCACCAGCGGGTAGCCGCTACCGGCCCCGGCCTGACGCAGCGCCGCCATGACCTCGAGCAGCACCGTGGCGGCCTGCAGCCGACTGCCGCCGAGCCGTTCCACCGCATCCAGCACATGGCCGGCAAAGTCGAGCAGATCAGACTCGACCGGAAGGCCTTGATGGAACAATTCACGCGACGCCATCGTCACCCCACCGAAAGGAAAGGTCATAGACGATAGTAGTCGATACCGCCCCCCAAGACAAACAGGGACAAGCCCGACCGATGTCACGCAGAAACGAGATAGAGGCCCGCCTCAGACAGCACCTGGAGCCGGACCACCTGGAACTGGAGGATGAGAGCCACCGTCACTCGGTGCCTCCGGGAAGCGAGTCACACTTTCGCGCCGTGGTGGTCAGCCCCGCCTTCGCCGGCAAGGCTCTGCTGGCGCGCCACCGCCTGATCCACCAGACACTGGGCGAGGTCATGCAGCAGATCCACGCCCTCACCTTGCATACCTATACCCCTCAGGAGTGGGCAGCGCGCAGCGGCAACACCACCGAGTCACCCCCCTGCCTGGGCGGCGGAAAGGCGCAATCAGCCTGACTACGCCCCCCGACGCGCCCTGACGGACTGGGCCAGCTCGTCCAGCAGCGTCTCGGTCTCTTCCCACCCCATGCAGGCGTCGGTAATGCTCTGGCCGTAGGTCATCGGCTCACCCGGCTGGGCATCCTGCCGGCCGGCCTTCAGGTGGCTCTCCAGCATCAGGCCAAAAATGCGCGGGTCGCCGCCGGCAATCTGGGCCGCCACCTCGCGACAGACCTCGACCTGGCGGGCCGGGTCCTTGCGGCTGTTGCCATGGCTGCAGTCGATCATGATCTTGCTGGCCAGTCCGGCCCCTTCGAGCCGCTTGGCGCAGTCGTCAATGCTGGCGGGATCGTAGTTGGGCGCCTTGCCACCGCGCAGAATGACGTGGCAGTCGGGGTTGCCCCCGGTGGAGAAGATCGCCGAATGGCCGGCCTTGGTCACCGAGAGGAAGTGGTGGGGACGCGCCGCCGAACGGATCGCGTCGGCCGCGATCTGCACATCGCCGTTGGTCGCGTTCTTGAAGCCGACCGGGCAGGAGAGGCCGGAAGCCAGTTCGCGGTGCACCTGGCTCTCGGTGGTACGGGCACCGATGGCCCCCCAGGCGATCAGGTCAGCGACGTACTGCGGGCTGATCAGGTCGAGGAACTCGGTACCGGCCGGCACCCCCTGCGCGTTGAGGTCGAGCAGCAGACGGCGTGCGATGCGCAGGCCGTCGTTGATTCGGAAACTGCCATCCAGCCCCGGGTCGTTGATCAGCCCCTTCCAGCCGACCGTCGAGCGCGGCTTCTCGAAGTAGACCCGCATCACCACGATCAGCTCACCGGAGAGGCCCTGGATCTTCGGCAACAGGCGCCCGGCATACTCACGGGCGGCGTCGACGTCGTGGATCGAGCAGGGCCCCACGATCACCAGCAGGCGATCATCTTCACCCCGAAGCACCCGATGGATCGCCTCGCGGGCACGAAAGACCGTCTCGGTGGCCGGCTCGCTGGCGGGCAGTTCACGGTGCAGTTCAAGCGGCGGGATCAACTCCTTGATCTCGCGGATACGCAGGTCGTCGGTGGCGTAGAGCATCTGGCGGGTCCCGATGATGGCGTCGAAACCCGCGATTATAGCCAGACTGGCGCATTATTGACAGGTGCGCTCGGTATAGCCGGGCGCATCACAGAAGGTGGCCAGCCGCAGCGGTCGGTCGCCGGCTACTTGGGCGATCTGCCCCTGCGGTGCAACCGGGGTCATGTAGCGACTGATCGGGGTCGGCTCACGCCCCATGCGCACCTCGTAGAAGACCTTGTAGGCCAGCACCCGCCGGACATAACCGCGCGTCTCGTTGAACGGAATCAGCTCGGCCCAGATGTCGGCATCGATACTGCCCTGCTCCGGCAACCAGCTGCGTACCCGCGCGTTGCCGGCGTTGTAGGCGGCGGTCGCCAACAGGGTATGCCCCTCGAACAGATCCAGATTGCGACGCAGGTAGTAGGTGCCGATCCGCACACTGGTGGCAGGATCAAGCAGCTGCCGGTCATTACGCAACTGCACCCCGGCATGCCGGGCCATGGCACGTCCGGTGGCCGGCATCACCTGCATCAGGCCCAGGGCGCCAGCCGGTGAGCGGGCATCGGCCATGAAGGCGCTCTCCTGGCGCAGCACGGCAATCGGCCAGGCGGGGTTGAGTTCGCGCCTTTGCGCCTCGACACTGATCAGATCCAGGTGGTCGACCGGGAAGCGCAGATCGATGTCATCGAAGAAGCGGGCACGCGCCGAGGTGAAGATGGCCCGGTCGCGCCAGCCCCATTGGTCGGCCACATAGGCGGCGGCCAGGAGCTGCTCCGGCTCAAGGCGGGCGATGGTGTGCTGCCACTCACGCCGCGCCTCGGGAATCCGCCCCAGGCGAAAGAGTTCACCGGCGCGCTGCACCCCGGGATCGGCCAAGGCCGCTTGCAACTGCTCGGCGGTCGGCTGCAGGGCGGCGTGGCCGATCCGGTAGGGCTTGCCCATCCGGTCGGCCGCAAGGAAACCGTAGAAATTGCGCTCGCCGGCCAGCTCGGTATAGAGCCGCTCCGCCTCGGCGTAGTCGCCCAGCTGTTCCAGTGCACGTGCCAGCCAGTAGCGCCAGTCGCTCTCCTCGTGCTCGTCCGGAGGCATGCGGCGAATCACCGCCACCACCGTGGCCCAGTCCTGTTCAGCCAGCGCAGCGCGCACATGCCAACCGCGCAGATTGGCATCAAAGGCTGCCTCGGACAGCCCATTCAGCCGCTCCAGGGCGCCTTCACTGCGGCGCTGGGCCAGCCGCAGGGCGAGAGCCCGGTCGACCTGGCCCGCCTGATCGGGCGGCAGCGCGAACTCGTCTGCGCGCCGATCCCAGACCTCGATCGCTCGGGCCAGATTGGAACGCCCATAGCGGATGAAGCCGTGCCGAATGATCTGCGCCGCCCTGGGATGGGCGTTGCCGTTCCAGTCGATCGTGGCCAGACGGGCCGGCTCACGGTGAAGCAGCAGCCAGCGATCGACCCACGTCTGCTCGGCGGCCGGCAGGTAGCGCTTGAGGTAGTTGGCCAACCCCGGCTGACCAGCGGCCATGCTCAGCTCGATGCGCTGCCAGACGTGCTCGGGTGTCAACCGGCCTGAGGCACGCAACGCAGCAAAGAGCGGATCGCAGGCACTCGGCTGGGATCGCCCGACCAGCCACAAGGCCTCACCACTGCGCAACGCCTCGTCCCGGCGACCGGTCTCGAGCAGCGCCCGGTGGTAGTGGCAGGCGCGGGTGGTGTTGCCGTCCTCGACGTAGGCAGCCATGTAGCCGCGCCAATCCCCCTGTCCTGCCAGGCGGGCCAGCCAACGCGAGCGGACCGTCGCCCCCGGCAGGCTATCACCCCAGCGCTCAAGGAAGGCGTGGAGCTCCTCCGCGCGCGCCGAAGCGATCCGCGAGGAGATCTCCTCCGCCACCAGATAGGGCAACAGGGGGTAATCGGCCAGATGCGGCAGCAGCTCGGCGTAGCGCTGGCGCTGTCCGGCCTGCAACGCACGTTCGGCCTCGATGAAGCGGGCACGCTGTTCGTCCAGGGACGATTCGGGGTGGGGCTGGGCAACCAGAGAGGGTGGCAGCAAAGTCACTAGCAGAAGCAGAAGCAGACGCACGAGTCCCACTCCTTCCGGGCCATTATCCCGGGTTTTGGGTAAGTTTGTATTATAGATCAGAACAGGCCATGCCGCGCAAAGAGTTGTAGTAACCGCTCGACGTTGGCCACCACCAGCCGGTCGGCGTCATCACCCGGCCCCAGCGGCAAATCGAGTCGACCGTCACGCCACTGCGCCAACAGCTGCTGTGCCAAGCGGGATGGCTCTGGCGCGTCGCCGCTCAGGCAGCCGAGCAGGCCGGCTGAAAAGGGGTCGAGGCGCACGCCGACGTGCCACGGCGAGGCCGCAGCGGCAAACCCCAGCTCAGCCTGACTGCGCGCCAGCGAGACCGCGGCACCCGACGCCTCGGAACGGGGGGCGATCGGCGTCAGAACAAGCGACACGGCCTGGGTGGCAAAGAGGTTGAACAACGCCTCCAGAAAGGCCGCGCGCAACCCCTCTGTGTCGCTCGCCCCATTCGCTTCGAGGGCCTCGGCATAGAGGCGGTCGACCCGCAGACCGGCAGGGGCTGCCTGAGTGAGCCGGCCCAGCGCCGCCTTGACCAGCGGGTCGGCCACCGTGATGGCCTCGCCCGCCTCGTTCCGCCAGATCTGCGGCTGATCGTCGTTGCCGACCTGCCCGCCGTCCGGCCACCACAACCCATGGGCGGTGAGCGGCCACAACCGCTGCAGGTCGATCTCGTAGTCGGGCCGACGGTCGTCATGCACCAGCAGGCTGCGCCGGAAAAAACGATGACGCAGGAAGTCGAGATACTGCTCCTGTTCGATCTGCTCGCTGACCCCTTGCAGCCAGCCGGCCACCGGCCCAGTGAGATCGGAGGCGAACATGGTGTGCAGCTCGGCATCGGCCAGATAGCGCAGCCCATGCTGCCCGGCCGCCGCGATGAAGTCGGTGAAGAGAACCGGTCGGTTCTCGCTCTCCAGGTACTCATGGTAGAGGTAGCTGTCGGCCACGCCGGTCAGGTAGCGCAGCTCGCGCTGCAGTGCCTCGCCCAGCGCCCCCTCACCCGGCGCCTCCGCCAGCAGCGCGATCAGCTCGCGCGCCCGCTGCAGACGCTGCCGTGGCGCCGTCTCGTCGCGCACATGGTAGAGCAGCATGTCGCGCACCATGCCGCGCAGACGCCAGCCGGGCAACGTGTTGTAGCTGATGTAGGCGATACCGTTGGGGGCCAGACAGGTCTGACAGAGCGCCAGTATCTGCGTGCGCACGGCCTCCGGCACCCACGACCAGACCCCGTGGACGATGATGTAGTCGAAGGTCCCCCAACGGGCATCGACCTGCATGATGTCGGCATGGCGCAGGGTGGCATTGGCCAACCCCAGCCGGTCGATCAACCGCTGCCCGTGCGCCACCTGTTCGCGTGACAGGTCGAGCCCGAGGTAGGTACCACCCGGGCGGTACCAAGCCAGCGGCAACAGGTTCTCACCGGCAGCGCAACCCAGCTCGAGCACCCGAGCCGTGGCCGGATCGGGCCCATCGAGGCCGAGCAGATGGCCGATCACAGCCAGATGGTCGGGGCGACTCTCCGGCAACGGCACCCCCTGATAGGGGATGTCGTCGTAGCTTTCCAGCGTGGCGTTCAAGGCCGTTCCTGTGGCTCGGGGGCCGTCTCCTGCACCAGCCGGATCGGGAAGGGCTCGGTCACGCTGCCGGCATAGAGCGAGCGGTGGGGGAAGGGGATCTCGATGCCCTCGGCATCGAAGGCGTTCTTGATCTCCTCGTGGATCGAGTTGCGCAGATTGAGGAAGTCCTCACGCCGTGCCCAGACCGAGAACTGCATGTTCAGCGCCGAATCGCCATAGCCCAGAAAGATAAACAGCGGCTTGGGCTCTTCCAGGCAGAGCGGGTTGTCATCGGCGACCCGGGCCAGCACCTTGCGCACGTGGGCGATCTCCTCCTTGTAGGCGACCCCCACCTGGATATCAAGGCGCCGGATCGGAAAACGGCTCAGGTTGGTGATCTGGCTCTTGACCATGGTCTCATTGGGGATGCGCACCAGCAGGTTCTCGAAGGTGCGTACCTTGACCGAGAGCAGGTCGATCGCGAGCACCTCGCCAAGTGTGTCGCCTACCTTGATCACGTCCCCCACAGCGAACGGCTTCTCGCCGATCAGGAAGAGCCCGCTGATCAGGTTGGATGCCGAGGTCTGTGAGGCGAAGCCGATCGCCACGGTAAAGATACCGGCCGCACCGAGCAGCACGGTCAGGTTGAGCCCCAGGTT
>SKWO01000021.1 GCA_007128895.1 Gammaproteobacteria bacterium | reverse complement strand
GGGAGGGCGGCGGGCTGGCAGCGCGGGCGTGCAACGCGCTGGCCGCCTTTGTCGAGTTGATCGAGGGCATGGCCGATGGCTGCGCCGGGCTGACACTGCACGAGCAGGTCGGCCACGCGGTCGAGGTCAGCGGCCTGCTCGACCACCACGGCAAGGAGCGCGACGAACGCGCCAAGATGCGTGGGGAGAACCTGCAGGAGCTGGTCTCCGCCGCACGCCAGTTCGCGCCGGAGGACGGTGCTGGCGGAGATGGCGACGGTGATCCGTTGACCGCCTTTCTGGCGCATGCTGCGCTCGAATCGGGCGAGGCACAGGGCAACGCCTGGGACGACTGCGCCCAGTTGATGACGCTGCACGCCGCCAAGGGGCTCGAGTTCCCGGTGGTCTTCATGGTCGGGCTGGAGGAGGGGCTCTTCCCCCACCAGCGCTCCAGCGAGGACGACGACCAGCTGGAGGAGGAGCGGCGCCTCTGCTACGTCGGCATGACCCGGGCGATGCGCAAGCTCTGGCTGAGCCACGCCGAGAGTCGTCGGCTCTACGGGCGCGACAGCCAGCCGTGCGTCCCCTCACGCTTTCTCGGCGAGATCCCGCCCGAGTTTGTCGAAGAGGTGCGGCTGGGGCAGGGTGGCCAACCAACTGCAGCCCCAGCGACGGGCAGCAACAGACTCGATCTCGGCCGGCGCGTGCGCCACCCGACCTTCGGCGAGGGGGTGCTGGTCCACGCCGAGGGCAGCGGCGCCCACGCCCGCGTCCAGGTCTACTTCGACAGCGCCGGCAGCAAGTGGCTGATGCTCGCCTATGCGAATCTGGAGTCGGTATGAGCCAGTGGCGATAATGCGTCTGAGCCTGTCGGGAGGGTAGCGACCCATGGGTGAATCGGGGCGCAAGATGGCCTATCCAGAATTTCTGCAGTGGGAGTCGCAGCAGCCTGTGCGCCACGAGTTCGTCGCCGGTGAGTGCTTCGCCATGACCGGCGGTACGGACCGGCACGTCGAGCTCTTTCGGCGCGAGGCCGACGGCCGCTGGGTGCTCCACCCGGCGGCGGCAGGCGAGCGGCTCGAGCTGGCCAGCCTGGGGCTGGAGCTGGCCATCGGCGACCTCTACGAGGATCTCTGATCCCCATCCAGCGGGATGGCGAAGGCCATCGTCGTCCCTTCCCCTGGCGTGCTGCGCACGCAGAAGCGGCCACCCATCTGCTGTACGATCTGGTGGGCCACGCTGAGCCCCAAGCCAGAGCCGCCGTAGCGGCGGGTCATGCTCTCGTCGGCCTGGTAGAAGGGTTCGAAGATCCGCTCGATCTGCGCCTCGTCGATACCGATCCCGCTGTCGCTGACCGCTACCCATAGCCACTGGCCTATCCCGGCCTTGTCATGCTCGCGGGCGTGGAGGGTGATGGTTCCTGCCGGGGTGAACTTGATGGCATTGTCCAGCAGGTGGTTGATCACCTGACGTAGACCGTGCTGGTTGCCGATCACGGACTCGGCGCCGAGCGCATCCCAGTCGGCGTGGAGGGTCAGCCCCTTGGCGTGAGCCTGTTGGGCGACGCCGTCGAGGGCGTGTCGCAGCAGCGCTCTGGGGTCGAATGGTTGGGCGTCGGCCAGGGCATCGTTTTCGGCATTGGCCAGTAGCAGTGCCTGATCGATCAGTTCCAGCAGACGTGCGCCCGCCCGATCGAGGCTGTCGACATAGCCGCGCTGAGTCGGGGTCAGTGGTTCGTCGTGGAGCAGCTCGGCCATGCCCAGGATGGCATTGAGCGGCGTGCGCGTCTCGTGGCTCATGTTGGTGAGAAAGCGCCCCTTGACGGCGTTGGCTGCTTCGGCCGCCTCCTTGGCCCGGGCCAGCTCGCGCTCGCTCTCCACGACCTGGTCGGCGGCGGTGTCGATGGCGTGGGCCAGTTGTCCGATCTCGGAGCGGTCGTGCGGCAGACCGGAGCGCGCGCTGCGGTCGCCCTGGCCGCAGCGTCGTGCCACCTTGGCCAGTTGGGCGAGTGGTTGCAGCAGGGTGCGAAAGCTGACCCAGTAGGCAAAGAGTAGGGTGGCGATGATCACCAGCAGTGCCACCAGCAGCTGCAGGGCGGCCTGTCGGCGCAGATCGGTGGTGACCTCGCTGCGTGGCAGGGTCAGCCACAGCATCATCTCGCCCGAGTCGGTCTGCAGAAAGGGGACGATGGCGGCGATGCGCAGGGTGCCGAACGGATCGTGCGCCTCGGCGGTGCCAAGACCCACACGGCGCGCCAGTGCCATGGTCTCGTCCGGTACGACCAACCCCTCCAGCCGCTCCGACGGTGGATAGCGCGCGACGATCCGCCCCGGGTGGTCGACCAGCACCAGGGCCGAACCGGCCGGCAGCGTCGAGCGGGACAGTTGTTGCTCCAACCACTCGATATCCATGGCCAGAAAGAGTACGTTGGTCAGTTCCCCTGCCTCGTCGCGCAGCGGATGGGCGAAGGTGAAGAGCCGGCGCTGGGTGATGCGGCCGGTCAGCAGATCACTGACCACGGTCTGCTGACCGGCCAGCGCCGCCTGAAACCAGCTCCGATCGACAAAGGTGACATCGGCGTAGTCCGGGTGGGCGCTGCAGATGACCGAGCCGTCCGGCCGTACGATACCGGCATTGATGAAGCGCGGCTCGTACTTGAGTAGCCGCTCCATCTCGCGGTCGCACGCCGCTGAGGGGGTGGTGTCGTGCACATGCGGGTTGAAGGTGAGCCCTTGAGCCAGCGCCGAGGCGTGGGCGCGGATCGCCTGCTGTTGGCTGGCCAGGATGCGCGCCTCGGCCAGCAGGGCGTGGTGGGCCTGCGCCAGCCGCTCGCGGTCGTGCTGGACGACCTGCCATAGAAAGAGGGCGGTAAGGATGGCAAAGGTGCCCAGCAACAGCAGGACGAGCCAGATGCGTAGATCGAGTGGACGGGTCGAAGTCATAGTAGATGAAATCTAGCACATGCGCAGAGGTGCATGTGAGTTGTTCAACGCTTCAATAACGCAAAAGGGGCGCCGATGGCGCCCCTTTCTACCGCTAGGATCGTTGGATCGCTCAGTCGCTGCTGAAGGCGCCCAGCAGGTGGAGCAGGCTGGTGAAGAGGTTGTAGATCGAGACGTAGAGCGTCACCGTGGCGAGGATGTAGTTGGTCTGGCCGCCGTGGATGATCTGGCTGGTCTCGTAGAGGATCAGCCCCGACATCAGCAGCACGAACATCGCCGAGACGGCCAAGGCCAGCCCCGGCATGGAGAAGAAGAAGGCGGCCAGGCCGGCGAGGAAGGCGACCAGGATGCCGACCATCAGGAAGCCGCCCATGAAGCTGAAGTCCTTGCGCGTGGTCAGTGCATAGAGCGACAGGCCGATGAAGATCGCCCCGGTGCCGCCCATCGCCGTCATCACGATCTGCCCGCCGTTGGGCAGGCCGAGGTAGGCGCTGATGATCGGCCCGAGGGTGTAGCCCATGAAGCCGGTCAGGGCGAAGACGAAGAGCAGGCCCAGGGCGCTGTTGCTGAACTTGTGGGTCAGGAAGAGCAGCCCGAAGAAGCCGGCCAGCGTGATCAGCAGGCCTGGGTGGGGCAGCTGCAGCACAACCGAGACGCCAGCGGTGAAGGCGCTGAAGAGCAGCGTCAGCGACAGCAGCATATAGGTGTTGCGGATGACCTTGTTGGTGGCCAGTGCATCGACTTCAGGGCGGGCGACGCCTTGAGGGGCGGTGTTGTTCATGTCCATGCCAATCAACCTCCGGGAAAAGGGGTAGCTGTAAATTCCATTGGTTCAAGCGTACCGGATTCACCCGGCGCGTTCAACCAAGAGTAGCCGCAAGATAAGGCATCGGGTAGAATGAAAAGTTCAGGAGAGGTGGCAGAGCGGTTGAATGCAGCGGTCTTGAAAACCGCCAGGGGTGCAAGCCCCTCGTGGGTTCGAATCCCACCCTCTCCGCCACATGATCCACAAAACCAGTTGGTTGCGTGTGCTTGCTCCAAGTAACCGGCATGCTGCCCAACAGATGATTCTCAGGGTGATGCCGCTTCCCGAGGCCTCATGTGTACACGATCGATTGCCGCGGATAACCCCTTTTGCATGACCCTTTGCGCCCCTGCCTGCGATGGTTGATGCACCGCTGTCCCACTTCGACCCGAACTGCCGCGCCTGTCCGCGTCTGGCCGCCTTGCTAGATGAGGTAAGGCGGGGCTACCCGGACTACCATGCCCGCCCGGTGGCGCCGTTTGGCGATCCGCAGGCGCGCCTGCTGGTGGTCGGTCTGGCGCCGGGAATGCACGGGGCCAATGCAAGCGGCCGCCCCTTTACCGGCGACTGGGCCGGGATTCTGCTCTACCAGACGCTCTACCGCTACGGCTTTGCCTCGGCGCCGGAATCGGTTGCCCGCGACGATGGTTTGACCCTGACCGACTGTCGCATCACCAACGCGGTCAAGTGCCTGCCGCCACAGAACAAGCCGACCACCGCCGAGGTGCGCGCCTGCAACCCCTTCCTGGCTGCCGAGTTGGCTACCCTGCCGGCCGGTGGCGGGGTGGTGGCGCTGGGCGCCATCGCCCACGGTGCCGTGCTGCGGGCGTTGGGGATCAAGGCCGCCGCCGCCCGTTTCGGCCACGGCGCCGAACATGCACTGCCCGGCAGGCGCTGGCTGCTCGACTCCTACCACTGCAGCCGCTACAACACCCAGACGCGCCGCCTGACCGAGCCGATGTTCCACGCCATCTTTGCCCGCGCCCGCACCCTGTTGAGCCGTGACGGGGTTTGACCACAAGGCCTTTCTGCGCACGCTGACCCACAGCCCCGGCGTCTATCGCATGCTCGGGGCCGAGGGCGAGCTCCTCTATGTAGGCAAGGCGCGTGACCTGAAAAAACGGGTGGCCAGCTACTTCCGCCGCAGTGGAGTGACCACCAAGGTGCAGGCGCTGGTGGCGCAGATCGCCGCCATCGAGGTGACCGCGACCCACACCGAGGGCGAGGCGCTGCTGCTGGAGAGCAATCTGATCAAGGCGCACCGCCCGCGCTACAATGTGCTGCTGCGCGACGACAAGAGTTACCCCTACATCCACCTCTCGGAGGGGCCCTTTCCGCGCCTTTCGCTCTATCGGGGGTCGCGGCAGGCGCCGGGGCGCTACTTCGGCCCCTACCCCAGCGCCGTCGCGGTGCGCGACAGCCTCAATCTGCTGCAGAAGCTCTTTCCCGTGCGCCAATGCGAGGACACCTTTTTCCGCAGCCGTTCGCGCCCCTGTCTGCAGTATCAGATCAAGCGCTGTACTGCGCCGTGTGTCGGGCTGGTCAGTGAGGCTGCCTACGCCGAGGATGTGCGTCACGCGCTGCTCTTTCTCGAGGGGCGCAGCGGCGCGGTGATCGACGAGCTGGCCGAGCGCATGGAGGCGGCCTCGACCGCGCTTGAATTCGAGCAGGCGGCGCGCTACCGGGATCAGATCGCCAGCCTGCGCCGGGTGCAGGAGCGTCAGTATGTCAGTGGCGAGACCGGCGATCTTGATGTGGTGGCGGTGGCCCTGGAGGGCGGGGTCGGCTGCGTGCAGGTCTTCACCATCCGGGGCGGTCGCAACCTCGGCAATCGCACCTTCTATCCGCGCAATACCGGCAACGTCGACGAGGGCGGGCTGCTCGGTGCCTTTCTGTCGCAGTACTACGGCGGCGGCGAGCGGCCGGTGCCGGGCGAGATACTGGTCAGCCACCCATGCGAGGAGGCCGAACTGCTGGAGGCGGCGCTCGGCGCCGATGCCGGCCGGCGCGTGGCGATCAGCCATCGGCTGCGCGGCGAACGGCGTCGCTGGGTCGAGCTGGCTGCGACCAATGCCCGCATCGCCCTGACCAGCCACCTGGGCAGTCGCGCCTCGCAGCTGGCTCGGCTGCAGGCGCTGCAGGAGGCGTTGGGGCTGGACGAGCTGCCGCGGCGGATCGAGTGCTTCGACATCAGCCACACCGCCGGCGAGGCAACCGTGGCCGCCTGCGTCGTCTTTGTCGACGGCGAGCCGTGCAAGGCCGACTACCGCCGCTTCAATATTCGCGAGGTCGCTGCCGGTGACGACTATGCAGCCCTGGCCCAGGCGCTGGAGCGGCGCTACACCCGGCTGCGCGAGGGCGAGGGGCCGCTGCCCGACGTGCTGCTGATCGACGGCGGCAAGGGGCAGCTCGGGGTGGTGGAACGGCTCTTTGCCGAGCTGCAGATCAACGGCGTGGTCGTGCTCGGGCTGGCCAAGGGCGAGAGTCGCCGCCACGGCGAGGAGACCCTCTTCTTGTCCACCCCCGAGGAGCCGCTTATACTGACCCCCGCCGCAGCGGCCATGCACCTGCTGCGCCAGATCGACGACGAGGCGCACCGCTTTGCCATCACCGGCCACCGCCAGCGGCGAGGCAAGGCGCGCACCACCTCGGTGCTGGAGTCGATTCCCGGTCTGGGACCGAAGCGGCGCCGTGAGCTGCTGCGCCAGTTCGGTGGCCTGCAGGAGGTGGCGCGTGCCGGGGTCGATGACCTGGCTCGCGTGCCCGGTATCAGCCGCCCGCTGGCGCGGCTGATCTATGACCAGTTTCACCCCGATGGGGAGCGTGCATGACCCTGAACATACCGACCCTGCTGACCCTGGCACGCATCGCCATCATCCCGGTCTTTCTGCTGGTCTTCTATCTACCCTTCGCCTGGGGGCACATTGCCGCCGCACTGCTCTTTGCCCTGGCCGGGCTGACCGACTGGCTGGACGGCTACCTGGCGCGCACCCTGGATCAGACCTCGCGCTTCGGTGCCTTTCTCGACCCGGTCGCCGACAAGTTGATGGTGGCCGCAGCGCTGGTGGTGCTGGTCGACGCCAATCCGGTGCCGCTCTCGGCCGTGGTGGTCGCCTTGCCAGCGATCGTGATTATCGGCCGCGAGATCACCATCTCGGCCCTGCGTGAGTGGATGGCGGTGATCGGCGAGAGCGCCCGCGTCGCCGTCTCCTGGATCGGCAAGGTCAAGACCACCGCGCAGATGATCGCCATCTTTCTACTGCTGTGGCGCGACCCGATCTTCGGTCTGCCCACCGCCTGGATCGGCCTGATCCTGCTCTATCTGGCCGCGTTGCTCACCCTCTGGTCGATGTGGCGCTACCTGCGCGCCGCCTGGCCGACACTGATGGATGATGGCTAGGATGAATTGCTTCTTTCGTTTGATTTCCGTAATATCCGCACTGGGCATAATGCTCGGGGCATGGCCGCGGGTTAGTTATGTACTCAAACAGAGCTTGGGGCTGCGTGAAGCAGGTGCTGCCTTGGCCGGCAGTAAGGCCTTCGAACACGACTACAGCCTAATACCCGCGCCATGAGCGGGCAGCGGTTCTGACGGGGGGGAGATACGCTTCACTGACTGATGGCCCTTGGGTCATTCCATATCACAGGAGATTGCAAGCAAATGGCAGCTGAAAACATGAACAAGGCCGAGCTGGTGGACGCCGTCGCAGACAAGGCGGGAATCTCGCGCAAGGCCGCCGCTGATGCCGTGGATGCGATGGTAAGCGTGATAAGCGAAACTGTAGCTAAAGAGGGTACTGTGACGTTGGTAGGCTTTGTCAAGTTCCACGCCGTCAAGCGTGATGCCCGTACAGGTCGTAACCCGGCCACGGGTGCCGAAATGAAGATTCCTGCCACTACAGCACCAAAGTTCACTGCTGGCAAGGCGTTCAAGGACAAGGTCGCCGGCAAGTAAACTGACGCACCACCATGCCTATGGCTTGGCGGTGTTCGTGAGAACGATAGACGGGCAGAGGGCGTTTTCGTCCTCTGCCCGTTTTTATTGAACGGTCGTTGCTTACTGTGCCAGCCAGGCGCGTCCCTGGTCACCTTCGCCGCTCGGCATCGAGCCGGGCTCGCCCGGGTGGAACCAGGCCAGACGCTCGTGCAGCTCGACCACACCGCCGACGATGATCAGCGTGGGCGGCTTGACCGCCGCTCCTTCGATGCGCTGCGGCATGTCGGCCAGCGTGCCGGTGAAGACGCGCTGGTTGCGCGTGGTGCCCTGCTGGACCAGCGCGATCGGTGTGGTCGCCTCCATGCCGTGGGCGATCAGTTGCTGGCAGATCACCGGCAGCCCCTTCAGCCCCATGTAGAAGACCACGGTCTGGTTGGGGTGGGCCAGCGCCTTCCAGTTGAGGTTCATCGTGCCGTCCTTCAGGTGGCCGGTGACGAAGACGCACGACTGGGCGTAATCGCGGTGGGTGAGCGGGATGCCGGCGTAGGTCGAGCAGCCGATCGCGGCGGTGATGCCGGGCACGACCTGGAAGGTGATCCCTTCCGCGGCGAGGGTGTCGATCTCCTCACCGCCGCGGCCGAAGATGAACGGGTCGCCGCCCTTCAGCCGCACCACGCGGCGCCCCTCCTTGGCCAGCTTGACCAGCAGGGCGTTGATCTCCTCCTGCGAGAGGGCGTGGTTGTCGCGCTCCTTGCCGACATAGATGCGCTCGGCATCGCGACGGGTCAGCTCCAGCAGCGGTGGTGCCACCAGACGATCGTAGACCACCACGTCGGCCTGCTGCATCAGGCGCAGGGCGCGGAAGGTGAGCAGGTCGGGGTCGCCGGGGCCGGCACCGATCAGGTAGACCTCGCCCTGGGGCAGATCGCCCTCGCCGGTCTCGTCGAGCAGGCGATCGAGCTCCTGGCGCGCGGCCGCCTCGCGCCCGGTAAAGACCAGCTCGGCCACCGGCCCCTCCAGCACCTGCTCCCAGAAGCCGCGCCGCTGGTTGATCTGGCCGAAACGCGCCTTGAGCCGGTCACGGTACTCGCCGACCATGGCGGCCAGGCGACCGTACGAGGCGGGGATCAGCGTCTCCAGTCGGGTACGCAGGAGGCGCGCCAGCACCGGCGAGGCGCCGCCGGTGGAGACGGCCACCACCACCGGCGAGCGGTCGATGATCGAGGGGACGATGAAGCTGCACAGCTCCGGCGCGTCGACCACGTTGACCGGCAGACCGCGCGCCTTGGCGGCCTCGGAGACGGCGCGGTTGACCGCATCGTTGTCGGTCGCCGCGATGACCAGCGCGCAGCCCTCCAGGTCGCTGGCTTCGAAGCGACCCTCACGCCACTGCAGCTGCCCGTCGTCGACCATGCGCCGCGCCGGCTCGCCGAGCTCGGGTGCTACCAGCTGCACCGCTGCGCCGGCCGTCAGCAGCAGGGCTGCCTTGCGTGAGGCGATCTCGCCGCCGCCGACCACAACGCAGTGCTTGCCCTTCAGGTTCATGAATACGGGGAGAAAGTCCATGGCGCGTTCCAGAATATCCGAGTGAATGGGTCAAATTATACCACTGAGGTGGCCGGTTCGTCCCCGGCCCGCATGACACGGTTGCGGCCGGCGTGCTTGGCGTTGTAGAGCGCGACGTCGGCGGCATCGATCAGGGTGGTGGGGTCGGCGATCGGCTGTGGCCAGGTGGCGACACCGATCGACGCCGTGACGGTGCCGAGCCCCTTGCCCTGGTGGAAGAGCGCCAGTCCCTCGATCGCCTGCCGCAGCCCCTCGGCACGCTGCCAGGCGGTCTCGCCGTCGGCCTCGGGCAGGATCGCCAGAAACTCCTCGCCACCGAGCCGACACGGCAGATCACTGTCCCGGAAGTGACTCTGCAGCAGGCGACCGACCGAGCTGAGGACGACATCGCCGGCCTCGTGGCCATGGGTGTCGTTGAAGCGCTTGAAGTGGTCGACATCGACCATCAGCACCGAGAGCGGCTTGTCGCTGCGCTGACAGCGCTGGATCTCGTGGTCGAAGACCTCTTCGACAAAGCGCCGGTTGTAGAGGCCGGTCAGCGGATCACGGATCGAGAGGTTGCGCAGCGCCTCGCGCAGCTTGATATTGGAGAGGGCCAGGCCGAGGCGGGCGGCGGTGGCCTCGACCAGCCGTGCGTTGCGTGCCGGGGCGGCGGGCTGGTCGGAACGGTTGGCCAGATGGAGGATACCCAGGGTCTTGCCCTCGGCGTGCATCGGGGCGCAGATGTAGTCGCCGGGCGCCTCACTGCCGGTATGGGCACAGGCGGGATTGCGCGTGCCTTCCTGATAGCTCCAGGTGCGTCCCAGACGCAGCCCCCAGCAGTCGTCTTGGGTGAAGGCAGCGGCCATTTGCTCGTGGCCGTCGCCCCAGCCGAGGGTGCGCTCCAGGCTGCTGCCGCTCTCGCCGAAGAGATAGAGCGTGCCGGGCGCGCCCTCGAACAGTTCGCTCAGAGCGCGGCGGATGATCGGGCGGGTCTCCTCCAGTGTGCGGCACGACTGCAGCAGGTCGGTCAGCTCGTTGAGGATGGTCATCTCCCGGCGCTGCTGCTCCAGCGTGGCGGCCCGATCGGTGGCGGCATTGCTGGCCTGGGCCAGTTGGTCGGTCCGTTCGCGCACCTTTCCTTCCAGCTCGTTCTTGGCCCGGCTGAGCGCCTGCTGGACCGCCTCCTGCTCCTGCTCATACCGCTGCAGGTGTTCGACCATGCGGTCAAAGGCGTCGGCCAGGGTGGCCAGTTCACTGGCCCCCTGCAGCTCACCGACGCGGACGTTCAGCTGGCCATCGGAGATGCGCCGTGCGGCACTGGCCAGGCGGCCGACCGGGCGGCGTACGGCGATCTCGCCAACCAGCCAGGCGACGCCGAGGGCGAAGGAAAAGACGGCGGCCAGCAGCAGCAGGGTGCGTTCAAAGAGGGTGTTGACCTCGGCCAGTACCTGGGATGAGGGCTGGCCCAGGGAGAGGATCACGGCGTCGTCGCCAAGGCCGACCAGGGTGTAGGCGTACCAACGCAGGATCCCGTCGAGCCCCTCGACCTCGATGTTGCCCTGTGGCCCGCCATGCTGGCGGATGGCGCGAAACAGCGCGCTGCCGCTGGCATCGGCACCGACCATGCCGGCTGCGTCGGGAAAGCGGGCGAGGACATGGCCGTCACGGCTCCACAGGGTCAGTGTCGAGGTGCGCAGCCCGCTGTGGCGTTCGAAGGCAGAGAAGGGGATCTCGTCGAAGTAGTGGCTCAAGGACGGCGCATCATGGCCACGCGCTTCTAACTGACTTTGAACAAAGATGGCCAGGGTATTGAGATTGTCGATCGCCTGCCCGGTGGTGATGCGACGCGTCTCCAGCGCCGTGTGGATGATGACCAGCGCGACCGGGAGCATCGAGAGCAGGGTGAGCAGGATCAGGCGGCTACGGATGCCGGAGAGCCAGCGCTGATAGAACGGATGCATCAGCGCGATTCCAGTACCGCCAGCACGCCGTCCCAGAAGGTGATGCGTGCCTCCAGCGCCGTACAGGCGGCGGCCTCGGCCTCGGCCAGCAAGTCGCGCCGGCCGCCACAGAGGTGGTTCAGCATGCGCAGCGACAGGGGGCCGTGGAAGTCCTCGTCCAGGTGGATGTGGCGGTTGAGGTAGAAGTGGAAGGCGGGCGCCTGCTCGGCGCGAATGCCCATGTCGCGCAGAAAGGTGCGGAACATCTCGGGGATGATGTGTTCGCGACCCAGGGCAAGGGCGGCGGCGACGTTGTGCAGACGGCCGCTGTCGATGAAGCCGAAGGTGACGTTCATGAAGTCGGCTGCGGCCGGGGGAGCGAGGCCGGCGGCCAGCGCGCTGCCGATGCCGCTGTCGGCGGCGATGGTGACGAAGCGTTTGGCCGGCTCGGGGTCGGCGCCGACCTCGGCCATGGCCAGACCGTAGAGTTCGAAGTGGCTCATGAAGTTGAGCGTCTCGTCCACGCCGCTGTCGGGTAGCCCCTGGTCGCTCTCTTCCTCCAGCACCAGCTCGTTGATGAAGCGGCGCACGGCAGGATCGCCGACCGGTGCCCACGGTACCCGGGTCGGTGCCAGGCCGGCCTGCAGGGTCTTGATCAGCGACATGAAGTCCCACACCGAGTAGATGTGGTGCTGCATGAAGAGGCGCAGCGCCTCGACGTTGTGCAGGGCGGTGTAGACCGGGTGGCGGTTGAGCTGCTCTTGCAGCGGGCGGATGGCGGTGAGGTCGAATTCGGCGTGGCTCATGGCTGCGGCCCCATCTGTGCTTCGCTGACCTGGGAGCGGAAGAAGTCGTCGGCGGTGTCCGGGTCGACCTCGTTGCCGTCGGCGTCGACCAGCGGCTGGCCGTCGTCGTTCCAGCCGCGCAGGCCGAGCTTGAGTGAGGTGACGTCGGCAAAACCAAGCAGCTGCAGGGTGCGCCCGGCCAGTGCACTGCGCTTGCCGGAGCGGCAGACGACAATGATCGGCCGCTCGCGCCCGGCAGCGAGTTCCGGCACGGTGTCGTCGAAGCCCCATTCGCAGGCCGACTCCAGCACGCCGCGTGGCACCAGGATCGAGCCGTCGATGTGCATGGCGGCGTATTCGTCCGGCTCCCTCACGTCGAGCAGCAGCGGGGTCGGGCGGCTCTGCAGCCGTTCGGGCAGATCCCACGGCATGATCTCGGGGACGTGTTGCAGGGCTTCGTCGATCAGGTCCTGTAGTCGCTTCATGGGTGCTCCTTGCTGTGTCATATCGTGGCTCAGGTTCCGCTTTCAAGCGTACCGTTTGTCTACGGGCGGGTGCTGGCAGGTAGGCCCGATAAGCGCAGCGCATCGGGCGATGGGCTACGCCTCGCGCAGGTGCAGGCGGTCGATGCCGTTGGCGTAGAACTCCTCGCTGTAGTGCTCTTCCAATACCGCCATGCGGCTGAAATACTCCTCGCGGCTCATGCCCTCCAGCGTGGCGGTGTCGAGTTCATAGCGCAGGTCGCGCTCGGCCAGCCGCTCGATCAGGTTGTCCCAGAAGGCGTGGTCTTCGTACTCCTCGATCAGCGCGTGGACCGGGCTCTGCTCTTCGAAGGCCTGACTGGGCAGGTACTCGTTGCTCTCGGGGTCGGCCTCGATCAACGCGTCGCACCCTCCCTGTGCGGCGTAGGAGTAGAGCTTCTGCACTAGCATGTGGTAGGGCAGCGCCTGCTCGCGCGTGCCGTCGCTGTCGTGGGCGTGGACGATCCAGTCGCCGATGTAGACCAGCTCGAGAAGCAGGCGGTACTCCTGCGGGGTCAGGTTGAGTTTCATGGCGCACCTCGCCGCGTGGAAAAGCGCTACCTTACCCCGTTTTTCAGTCTGTCGCCATCTGTCAGAAGACCAGGTTGAGCATCACCATCAGTACGATCAGGAAGAGCAGCGTCATGATGCCGCCGGCACGGATGAAGTCCTTCACCCGGTAGCCGCCGGGCCCCATGATCAGGGCATTGACCTGGTGGGTCGGGATGAGGAAGGAGTTGGAGGTGGCCAGTGCCACGGTGAGGGCGAAGACCGCCGGGTTGGCGCCGGCGAGCAGGGCGATGTTGACCGCCAGTGGCACCAGCAGCACGGTGGCACCGACGTTGGACATGACCAGGGTGAAGAAGGTGGCCAGGATGGCCAGTGCCGCCTGCAGCACCCAGATTGGGACGTCGCCGAGCAGCTCCATGGTCTGGTAGGCGATCCACGCCGCGGTGCCGGTCATCTCCACCGCCAAACCGAGCGGGATCAGGCTGGCGAGCAGGAAGACCGACTGCCAGCCGACCGAGCGGTAGGCCTGGTCGACCGTGAGCACGCCGGTGATGATCATGCCGATGGCACCGGTCATCAGGGCGACCGAGAGGCGAATGTCGGTAAAGAGGATCAGCCCCAGCGCGAGGAAGAAGAAGGAGAGCGCGAACGGGATCTTGTGCGGGCGGGTCTCTTCGCGGGGGAAGTCGGCGGTGACGACGGCCACATTGCGGTTCTTCTCCAGCCGGGCCAGATCTTCCCAGCGGCTGTGCTGGACCAGGGTGTCACCGGCAAGCAGGACGTGGTCACGCAGATTCTCCTTGATGACCTCTTCGCCGCGATGGATGGCGAGCACCGAGAGGCCGTAGCTCTTGCGCATGCGAATGTCGCGCAGCGAGCGGCCGATCAGCTGGGAACCCGGCGGGATGACCATCTCGGAGATGCCGGCCTGGCCCGGGTTGAGGCTCTCGGCGAAGTGGCTCAGGTCGTTCTCGCGGCCCTGGAAGCCAAAGGCGGTCGCGGCCGCGTTCATTGCCTCGCGGGAGCCGCTCAAGGCAAGCAGGCAGCCGGGCGCCAGTACCACGTCGCGAGCCGGGGCAATTTGGAGGTCACCACCGTTGTCCAGAGCGATGATCGCCAGTCGGTGGTCGAAGAGCTGCTCGACCTCTTCGGTGGTCTTGCCGGCCAGCGGGCTCTCCTTGTCCAGCGTGGCCTCATGGATCTCGCCCTCGATGCCGTAGGTGGCGCGCAGGTGCTCGAGGGTGCCGACCCCCTCGTTGGCCTTGCTCTCGACCACCGGGAGGATCATGCGGCCGGCGAGGATGAAGTAGATGATGCCGGTGGCCAGCAGGGCCAGGCCGATCGGGGTGACGGCGAAGAGGTCGAAGGTCTTCATCGGCTCGACCCCCTCCGGCAGTGCCCGGTTGGAGGTGAGGATCAGATCGTTGAGCAGGATCAGCGGGCTGGAACCGATCATGGTGATGGTGCCGCCGAGGATGGCGGCAAAGCCCATCGGCATCAGCAGGCGCGACATCGGCAGGCCGGTGCGGGTGGAGATGCGCGAGATGACCGGCAGGAAGAGGGCGGCGGCGCCGATGTTCTGCATGAAGCTGGAGATGAAGCCGACCGTGCCGGAGACGGTAGGGATGACACGCTTTTCGGTATGGCCGCCGACCTTGAGGATGAAGGAGGCGACCTTGCTCATGATGCCGGTCTTGTCCAGCCCGGCGCCGATGATCATCACCGCGATGATCGAGATCACCGCATTACTGGCAAAGCCGTCGAAGAGGTGCTCGACCGGGACCAGGTTGGGCACCCCGGGGACGACGCTGGTCAGCCCCAGCAGCACCATGATCAGCACGGCAACGACGTCGACCCGTATGAAGTCGGCAACAAAGAGGAAGATGGTTAGTGCAAGAAAGCCCAGCACCCAGATCATCTCCGGGGTCAGTGTCATCGACTCGGTCAAGGGAAGGCTCCGTCCGTCTGATTGAGGCCGCTATGGCGAAACCTTGAACTGTATCAGAGTCGGCTAATATGAGTCAAAGCCGACCGATTTACGGGACAGCTCGCTCGCGCTGGTTTCGGCGCAGCTCCTCCAGTCGGGCGTCGATGCGTGAGGCGTGAAAATAGTCCATGGCGAAGTCGCGACGGGCTGCCTCAAGGTGGGCAATGGCGCTGGCCAGGTCACCTTGCAGGCGCAGGGCGTCACTGTGAGCGAGTGCCGCCGCCGCCGGGTTGCCGCCAGCGAACTCGACTCGCGCCAGCAGGCGGTGCAGGGGGATCTGCTCGGGCTGCTGGCGCAGGGTTTCGCGCAGCCGCTGGCGGGCGGTAGCCGGGTCGCCCTGTGCCAGCAGGGCCTCGACCCACGGCTGCAGGGTGGCGCCGCGATAGGGGGCGATGCGCCAGGCGGTCTCGAAGGCGTGCATCGCATCGTGGTGGCGGCCGGCGGCGCTGGCGATCTCGCCCTGCAGGCTGAGCAGAGCCGGTTGTTCCGGGTGGCGTGCCAGCAGCGGCGCCAATGCGTCGTGTGCTGCATCGGGCTGTCCGGCGCGCAGCAGGGCGAAGGCGAGGCCGTAGCGCACCTCCAGTTCGCTGGCGTGGTGGCCGCCGGTCAGGCTCTCGCGCAGGGTGGTGATGGCGCGATTGGTGTCGCGTAACATCAAGACCTGCAGGCGTGCGCGGGCGATGCGAAAGTCGATTCCGGCGCGACGTGGCGGGCGCGCCTCGCTGCCGAGTCGGCTGCGTGCGTCGGCGATGCGGCTGTCGGTGACCGGGTGGGTCTGCAGGAATTCGAGTGCTTGCGGCCCATGCAGGCGGCTGGTCTGATAGAGCCGTTCGAAGAAGGTCGCCATGGCCTCCGGGTCGTAGCCGGCTAGGGCCAGAGTGCGCATGCCGATCCGGTCGGCCTCCTGTTCGGCGCTGCGTGAGTGGTTCAACTGCATCTGGGCCAGGCCGGCGGTGGCGGTGGCCAGCGCCGCCTCGCCCACCTGCGGGTTCTGCTGGGCGATGACGATCGCGGCCAGGATCGCCGCGACACCCGCTACGTTCATGCGGCTGTGGCTCTCCCAGCGGCGGGCCAGGTGGCGCTGGGTGATGTGGGCGATCTCGTGGGCCAGCACGGCGGCGACCTCATCCTCGTCACGCGCGGCCAGGATCAGGCCGCCATGCACGCCAATGAAGCCGCCGGGCAGGGCAAAGGCGTTGATACCGGTGTCATCGACCAGGAAGAAGTCAAAGCGCATCCCCTCGCCGTGGCGATCGTGGCGGGCGAGCCGTTGGCCGAGCTGTTCGAGCCACTCGCCGACGGTGGGGTCGTCAAGCAGGTTGAGCTGGCCGCGCAGGCGCTGCATCACCTCTTCGCCGATCACCCGCTCCTGGGCCGGGGTCAGGAGGGAGCCGGGGCCGATGCTCGGCAGGTCGACCGCCGTGGCCGGCCAGGCCAGGGGCAGGCAGAGCAGCAGCAGTAGGAGGCGCGGGGTCGACATGATGGCAAGTATGGCCCAGTGTCCGAATGATTGCCATTGGACGCCGCTCGGGTGTAAAGATTCCCGGTTTCATGTGCGCGGCAGATGCGCGGGGCTTGCGTGCGGGGCGGGAATGCAATATAAGTATTGGTTCAATAGCTAATGCCAAGCCCACCCAAACCATAACCCAATGAGGAGAGAGAAATGGCTGATTTTGACCAGGAACTCGATGCCACCGGCCTGAACTGCCCGCTGCCGATTCTGCGCGCCAAGAAGTCGCTGGCGACTCTGAGTTCCGGCCAGGTGCTGCGCGTCATCGCCACCGACCCGGGTTCCGTCAAGGACTTCGAAGCCTTCGCCAAGCAGACCGGCAACGAGCTGCTGGAGACCAAGGATGAGGGTGGTAAGTACACCTTCCTGATCAAGAAGTCGTAATGACGACATGGCCGGCTCGGGGCGCTGCCCCGGGCCGGCTTTTTTTCGGCTCACTTCGGGAGAGTAAAGCGCATGTCGGAAAAGAAAATGGCGATCATCGCCACCAAAGGCACCCTTGACTGGGCCTACCCGCCGCTGATTCTGGCCTCGACCGCTGCCGCGCTCGGCTATCAGGTACAAATCTTCTGGACCTTCTACGGCTTGCAGGTGCTGAAAAAGGATCTCGACCTGCAGGTGACCTCGCTGGGCAACCCGGGCATGCCGATGCCGATGCCCATGCCGGTGCTGCTGCAGGCCCTGCCGGGCATGCAGTCGATGATGACCGGCATGATGAAGAAGAAGCTGAAGGAGAAGGGCGTGGCCAGCATCGAGGAGCTGCGCGAGCTGTGCCAGGAGGCCGAGGTAAAGATGGTCGCCTGCCAGATGACCGTCGACCTGTTCGAGTTCGACAAGAGTGCCTTCATCGACGGCGTCGAGTTTGGTGGCGCAGCGACCTTCTTCGACTTCGCCGGCGAGGCAGACATCTGTCTCTATATCTGACCCTTCCCTTTTGCGGGAGGCTGTCATACAATTAGCCGTTTTCCGTAAACCGGCGCACGCATGCGCCGGTTTTGGCAATGGCAAAGGCAGGATACAACGCAATGGTAACGATTCGTCTGGCCCGTGGCGGCGCCAAGAAGCGCCCCTTCTACCACATCGTGGTCACCGACAGCCGTAATGGCCGTGACGGCCGCTTTATCGAGCGACTGGGCTTCTACAACCCGGTTGCACGCGGTGCTGAGGTCGAACTCAAGGTCGACAGCGCACGTGCCGCGCACTGGATCTCACAGGGTGCACAGCCCTCCGAGCGGGTCAGCAAGCTGCTGAAGACCGCCGCGGCCGCCTGAGCCGGAGGCGTTCGTGGAGCCGGATGCTTCATCGCGTCTGGTCTCCATGGGGCGCATTGGTGCCCCATACGGGGTGCGTGGCTGGCTCCATGTGATCTCCGCCACCGAGCCTCCCGAAGCCCTGCTGACGTGGAGCCCATGGTATCTGGGCAAAGCCGATCAGTGGCGGCCGATCGAGGTGGTCGAGGGGCGCTGGCACGGCAAGGGGCTCGTGGTGCAGTTGGCGGGTGTCGATGGGCGCGATGCGGCGGCGGCCCTCAAAGGGTGGGAGATCGCCGTTCCGCGCCACCGGCTGCCGCCACTGCCCGAAGGTGAGTACTACTGGGTCGATCTGATCGGCCTGCAGGTGGTGACCGAGCAGGGTGAACCCCTGGGCGAGATCGACCATCTGTTGGAGACCGGCGCCAATGATGTGCTGGTGGTGCGCGGGGAGCGCGAACGGTTGATCCCCTATGTGCGCGACCAGTATGTGCGCGAGATTGATCTTGCCGCACGCCGCATGGTGGTGGCGTGGGATCCGGAATTCTGAGCGGGGCTTGAGCGTGCGCGCCGATGTCGTGACCCTCTTCCCCGAGATGTTTGCCGCCGTGAGCGGCGGCGGTATCACGGGTCGCGCGGTGCAGCGCGGTCTGCTGGAATTGGCCACGTGGAATCCGCGTGACTGGGCCGAAGACCGCCATCGCACGGTGGACGATCGCGCCTATGGTGGCGGTCCCGGCATGGTCATGCAGGTCGGCCCGCTGCGTGCCGCGATCCACGCGGCACGCGCGGCCGATCCGCGCCCGGTGCGGACGATCTACCTCAGCCCGCAAGGGCGGCGGCTCGATCAGCCGCGGGTGCGCGAGTTGGCGCAGCGCGAGCGGCTGTTGCTGGTCTGCGGTCGTTACGAGGGGATCGACGAGCGCGTGGTCGAGCTCGAGATCGACGAGGAGCTGTCGCTCGGCGACTTTGTGCTCAGCGGCGGCGAAATCGGTGCCATGGCTGTGATCGATGCCGTCACTCGGCTGCTGCCGGGCGCACTGGGCCACGAGGCGTCGGCCGAGCAGGACTCGTTCTCGGACGGGCTGCTTGACTGCCCGCACTATACGCGGCCGGAGACGGTGGACGGTTTGCAGGTGCCGGAAGTGCTGCTCGGTGGCAACCACGCCGAGATCGCACGTTGGCGAAGAATGCAGGCGTTGGGACGCACCTGGTTGCGGCGGCCCGACCTGTTGGAGCGGCGAACGCTCGACGATGAAGAGCGTCGCCTTCTGGAAGAATACATAGCGAAGTCAGGAGCAAGGCCATGAGCAACATCATTGAACAGCTTGAGCGCGAGCAGATGGCGCGTGAGATCCCCGAGTTCGCCCCGGGCGATACCGTTGAGGTGCAGATCCGGGTCAAGGAGGGCGACCGCGAGCGTCTGCAGGCATTTGAAGGGGTGGTCATCGGCGTGCGCAAGCGCGGCCTGAACTCCGCCTTCACCGTGCGCAAGATCTCCCACGGCGAAGGGGTCGAACGCGTCTTCCAGACCTACAGCCCGATGGTCCACTCGATCAGCGTCAAGCGTCGCGGTGACGTGCGTCAGGCCAAGCTCTACTACCTGCGTGAGCGCTCCGGTCGCTCCGCTCGCATCAAGGAAAAGATCGCAGCGCGTTAATGCGGTCGGTTATCGCCGGTATCTACGGGCGCTTCGCTGCAAGGCGGGGCGCCCGTTTTTGTTGGTTGCTGCTGCTGGCGCTGCCGGCCAGTGCCGATGTGCTCGACGAGGCGGTTGAACTGGCGCGTGCCGGCGTGCCGATGCTGGCGCTGACGCTTTTTGATCAGCACCAGCCGGGACCGGATGAGCCTGAGGCGTGGATGCGCTGGGAGCGTGAGCGGATCGCGCTGCTGCAGGCGGCAGATCGGCACGAAGCGGTGGTCGAGCGGGTCGCTGAGGCGCCGCGTACCTTGCCCGACGAGGCGCTGGCCTGGCTGGAGCAGCAGCGTATCCTGGCCCACCTCGCCCTTGGGCAGGGGGAGCAGGCGCGACAAGTCATCGCGCAGCGCCTGTGGCAAGGGGAGGCGCCGCCGGGCGGCGATGCGCTGGCCGGATTGCGGCGACAACTGATCGACGCGCTTCTGCTCGCAGGTGACGATGCCGCCGCACTGAATGCGTCGCGTCGCCTGCGCCATGACCACGGCGTGGAGGCGGTGGAGGATGCGCTGCTCCACGCCGTGGTGCTGTTGCGCAATGATGAGGCCGCTGCCGCTGCAGCGCTGCTGGCTGGGCATGGGTCCGGGCTGGCGCCGTGGCTGCGTGATCTGGCGCGCCTGCGTGCCGGGACGTGGCCTCCGGTCGAGGCGGTTACGCAACTGACGCGCCGGTTGCGTGAGCTGCGCAATGAGGGCGAGGTGACGGCATTTGCTGCCGCAGTCACCGCCGAGGCGGCCCGACTGGCACACGATCCGGCGGCCCACGCGGCCGCACTGGAGCGGCTGGGCGCCTATCCGCTAGGTCGCGAAGCGCGCGCCTGGCTGACCATCAGCGGCCTGGATGATGGTGACGCGCTGTGGGAGAGTTGGCTGCGGCTGGCGACCGAGGCCGGTAACCGCAAGCAGCTGTTGGTCGGTGACGATCCACCCTGGTTCGCCGCGGCCGAGGCCGCCGTTGCTGCCGGTGACGAGCGCCTGGCCCGTGCCATCTATGCCTTGGTAGCGGTGCGCTCGCCGGAGCCGCGCAGTCGCGAGCAGGGCCACCAGCGGCTGATGGCGCGACTGTTACAGGCTGAACAGGGCGGCCGACTGATGCGCTGGCTCTACCTTGAGGCGCCCCGACGCTATCCGTCGATTGAGAGCATTCCGCCGCTGGTACGTTACCAGCTGAGCGACAGCGCCATTACGGCCGGCGATCTGCAACTCGCTACCCGGCTGCTGGCCGATCTGTTGCGTCCACCGCCGGGCGTGGATGGCTACCTGTGGCACCTGCAGCGGGCGCGGATCTTTGTGTTGGCCGGTCAGCCGGAGCGGGGTGCCGAAGGGTTGGCGCAGCTGCTCGAGACCTACCCCCGTCTGGACGATGAGTCGATTGATCGCATGTTGCAGGTCGTCTTTGATCTGCAGGCGGTCGAGGCGCACGACGAGGCCGTCGGCCTGCTTGCGGCCCTGTTGGCCCGTGCCACCGATACCCAGCGTCAGCGCGAGATCCTCTACTGGCTGGCCGACTCGCGCAAGGCGCAGGGTGAGCACGTCGAGGCCGGGCTGCTCTATCTGCAGTCGGCCATCGTGCCGGGGGTGACCACCATGGACCCGTGGGCACAGAGCGCTCGCTACCAGGCGGCGCAGCAGCTGGCCGAGGCCGGGCTGCGCGATGATGCGCGCCGCCTCTACCGGGATCTGCTGCGGGTCACCGAAGACGCGGCGCGGCGCGCCGTGCTGCTGCGCGATCTGCGCCAGTTGGGGGGCACCGAGTGAATCAGCTGCTGGTTCGCCTGCCCGCGCCAGACGGCTTTCCTTTCGCCTGCTTGACACTCCATGGAACAGCGGGGCGGCTGACGGCGCTGCGTTTTGTCGAGCAGGGGCCGGACTGGGTCGCCGACGACCCGCTCGCGGCCCGAGCGGCGGCGGCGCTACACGGCTGGTGCGTATCGGGCCAGCCACTGTCGGACGATCTGCCGCTGGCAGCCGCTGCAACGCCGTTTGCCTCACGTCTGCGCCAGCGTCTGCTGCAGACCCGTCCCGGTCAGCCGGTGACCTATGGGGCGCTGGCCGCTGAGCTCGGCACATCGCCACGCGCGATCGGCGCGGCGTGCCGGGCCAACCCGTTGCCGATTCTGGTGCCCTGTCATCGGGTCGTGGCCGCCTCTGGCCTGGGTGGCTATGCGGGCGCGCAGAGCGGGCCGTTGCCCGCAGTCAAGGCGTGGCTGTTGGCCCATGAGTCGATCTGAGCCGGCCCGCCAGCCGCAGCCCGAGGACGGTCGTTTGATCGACCGCTTCCTGGATCAGCTCTGGCTCGAGCAGGGGCTCAGCCGCAACACATTGAGTGCCTACCGCACCGATCTGGTGACTCTGGCCAACTGGCTGCGTGGTGAACGCGGCGTCGCCCTGGCCGAGGCCGGCAGCGAGGCGCTGCAGCGCTTTCTGGCAGCGCGCTACGAGGCCGGCTTTGCTCAGCGGTCGACGGCACGCCTGCTCTCCTCGCTGCGCCGCTTCTACGCCTGGCAGGCGCGTGAAGGGCTGCGGGTCGATGATCCGGCCGCCCTGCTGGCGGCGCCGCGCCTGGGGCGTCCACTGCCCAAGAGCCTGAGCGAAGGCGAGGTCGATGCGTTGTTGGCCGCTCCGGATACCACCACCGCCTTTGGCCTGCGTGACCGGGCGATGCTGGAAGTGCTCTATGCCACCGGGCTGCGGGTCTCCGAGCTGGTCGGCCTGAGTCTGGGGCAGCTCGGTCTGCAGCAAGGGCTGGTGCGCGTGGTCGGCAAGGGCAACAAGGAGCGGTTGGTGCCCTTGGGTGAAGAGGCCATCGACTGGCTGGAGCGCTACCTGCGCGAGGGGCGGCCTGAACTGGTCCGCCCGGTGACCGGCGATGCCCTCTTTCCCGGGAGTCGGGGTCGCGCCATGAGCCGCCAGGGCTTCTGGCAGAACCTGCGCCGGCATGCCGGGCAGGCCGGTATCCGCTCATCCCTCTCCCCGCATACCCTGCGCCACGCCTTCGCCACCCACCTGCTCAACCACGGCGCCGACCTGCGCGTGGTGCAGATGCTGCTCGGCCACGCCAGCCTCTCGACCACCCAGATCTACACCCACGTCGCCCGCGAGCGGCTCAAGGCGCTGCATGCACGCCACCATCCGCGTGGTTGAGGTTACAATAACGAATTAACTCACATTTGGAGCACACGATGAAACGACCGATCTCCCTGACTGCCGTCCCGATCCTGTTCGCTGCGCTGGCCTTTGGCGCGCCGGTCCACGCCGACCAGGCGCGCGTCACCGAGGTGATGACCGGTCTGGTGCAGGCCCCGCCCGATGCCGTTGATGCCAGTGAGATGGAGGGGTGGTTTGAGGTGACCTACGGCACCCAGGTGCTGCTGGTCCGTGAAGATGGTCGCTATCTGATGGAAGGCAACCTGATCGACATCGAGAGCCGGCGCAACCTGACCGCCGATCGCCGCGCCAGCGTGGTCAGTCGGATTCTGGGTCAGGTGCCGACCGACGAGATGGTCGTCTATCCGGCCGAAACGGAGAGACCGCGCCACGTCGTGACCGTCTTCACCGATGTTGACTGCCCGTTCTGTCAGAAGCTGCACGATGAGGTGCCGGCGCTCAATGCGCAGGGGGTCGAGGTGCGTTATGTCGCCTTCGTGCGTGCCGGCGAAGGCTCGTCGACCCACCGCAAGATGGCTGGCATCTGGTGTGCCGATGACCGCCGCGCGGCGATGGACCGGGTCAAGTCGGGTGGTAACCATGGAGCCGCCAACTGCGACAATCCGGTCATGGAGCAGACCGCGCTGGGTCAGATGCTTGGGGTACGCGGCACGCCGGCGATCGTGACTAGCGAAGGCAGGATTATTCCCGGTTTTCTCCCCGCTGATCAACTGATAGGAGAGTTAGAGGGACAGTAATTCAAAAAAGAAGCAGCGTTATGTGACCGAAGGGCCGCCCATCGGTGGCCCTTCTCATTTGACCAGGCGCAACGCCGGGCGCTTTTCGCCGCCCTTGCCCGCTGGCTTGCGTGGGCGTGAACCCGGGCTTGGGTCGACCGGAGTGACCGGCGGCGGCGGGGTCTCCTCGTCGCTGAAGACCTCTTCGGGGAAGATCAGCCCCTTGCCATTCTCCATGGCATAGAGGGCGACGGCGGCGTAGATCGGCACCACCACGCGCATCGCCTGGCCGCTGAAGCGGGCATCGAAGCGAATGCCGTCGTTGTCCATGTCGAAGTTGCGCACCGCCGTGATGCCGATGTTGAGGACGATCTGGCCGTCACGTACCGACTGCTGAGGCACACTGACGCCGGGCAGGGTCGCATTGACTAACAGGTGCGGGGTCAGGCCATTGTCGACAATCCATTCCAGCACCGCACGAAGCAGGTACGGGCGGATCGGGCTGGTCTCGTCCGGGGGCAGGTTGGCTTGCATGGTCAGCGCATCTCGCGTTCGTCTTCGGTCAGGCTGAGGACAAACGAGGGGCGGGCAAAGAGGCGCAAGGCGTAGTCGCGCGTCGCCTGGGCCGCCGTCTTCGGCAGCTCGATGCCCAGATGGGGCAGGCGCCACAGGATGGGGGCAATGGCGCAGTCGAGCACCGTCACCTCGTCGCTCATGAAGAAGGGGTAGTGGGAAAAGAGTGGGGCCAGCGCCGTGAGGCTGTCGCGCAGCTGTTCACGTGCCTTTTCGGCGGCCTTCTGTTGTTTCTTGCCGCTCTCGTGCGTGGTCGATTCGATCTCGGCAATCTGGCCACACCAGTCGCGATCGATGCGATAGAGGAGCAGGCGCGCACGGGCGCGAGCCACCGGATCGACCGGCATCATGGGCGGGTGGGGGTAGCGTTCGTCGAGGTACTCGACGACCACGTGCGAACCGTACAGCACCAAGTCCCGGTCGACCAGCGTCGGGAGTTGTGCGTAGGGGTTGAGTTCTTCGATATCCTTGGGGAACGCGTCGCCGCGGACCGCCTCGATGGCATGGCTGACCCCCTTTTCTGCCAATACCATGCGTACACGGTGGCTCTCCGGGCAGGTTGAGCCGGAGATCAGGGTAAGCTGGGTACGCCGGGTAGCGGCAGGGGTCATGAGAGAGGATGGAAGGACCCCGGGCCAGCGGCCCGGGGTCTGTCACGCCGTTAGTGGACGTCTTTCCAGTACTCTTTCTTCATCAGGTAGGCGACTACCAGGAAGAAGGCCAGGAAGAGCATGACCCAGATGCCGATGCGCTTGCGCTCCAGCACGATCGGCTCACCGAGGTAGACCATGAAGTTGACCAGATCGCCCACGGCCTGATCGAACTCAGCCGCGGAGAGCTTGCCCGGCACGACGGTCTCGAAGCCGGTGATATTGCCATCACCATCACGGATCGGCTCCTTCAGCCCTTCCAGCTCCCACATCACGTGCGGCATGCCGACGTCCTTGAACGCGGTGTTGTTGACGCCGAACGGTCGGCCCTCTTCCACGTAGAAGCCACGCAGGAAGGTGTAGAGCCAGTCGGCACCGAGCGAGCGGGTGACCACGCTGAGATCCGGCGGTGCCTTGCCGAACCACTCCTCCGAGTCAGCGGCCGGCATGGCCACTGTCATCAGCTCCCACGGCCCGACACCGGTCGGGATCAGTGTCTCGGCCATGACGTCCTCGGGGATGCCGAGGTCGATGGCGATGCGCTGGTAACGCATGTACTGGGCCGAGTGGCAGCTCAGGCAGTAGTTGACGAAGAGCGTGGCGCCACGCTTGAGCGAGTCACGGTCACTGACGTTGACCGGGGCTCGATCCAGCGGGCCGCCCGAGGGGGCGGCCAGCACCAGGCCAGGAATTACAAACAGAAAGATGGCTAGCAGTTTTTTCATTTGAACGTCACCCTTTCCGGAACCGGCTTCGTCTTGTCGAGCTTGCTGTAG